>JBFZER010000314.1:0-37525 GCA_041306765.1 Spirochaetota bacterium
AGAAAAGAACGGATCCCGGGGCCGTGGACGCCAGGATGGACTCCAGGGTTCTGCCCGCGGAGGGGCCGCTCGGAGTCAAGGGCGCGGCGGGGGAAGATATCCGCATCAGCCGCGTATCCGCCGCGTCGGCCCCCAGGGCCCGGGGGCCCCCGGCGATCGCAAGCACCAGAGGCACCAGGAACACGGCATACCCCGCCCGGGGGGCGCGCCGGCCCCGGCCTCGCAGGGCGCTCCAGGCCGTGGTGGCGGACAGGACGAGGAAGCCCAGCACCGCAAACCAGACGAAGATCTTCATCCTGGGATGGAGGTACAATAGAACCTCTCCGGATGCCAGCAGGCGCAGCATCCAAAGTGCCCAGGCCAGAAGTATGGCCGCCCAGGCTGCGGTGCCGTAGGCGATGATGGTTTTTCTCATGCCGCGTTCCCCGCCACAAGCAGGTTTACAAGGAGTCCCGCCCCCAGACAGGCCGCGGTCACCAGGGTGAAAAGGACCGCCACGAACCGGGGCTTGAATCCGTCCAGGAGCATCAGGGTATTTTTCACGTCCATCATGGGGCCGTAGACCATGAACGCCACGACGGCACCCGGGGTGAAGTATCCCGCGAAGGTGGCGGCGATGAAGGCGTCCGCTTCCGAGCAGAGGGACAATAGATACGCCAGGGCCATGAGGGCCGCAACGGAGAGCAGGGGAGAGGCACCCACTCCCACCAGGGCCGCCCGGGGCAGGATCGTCTGCATCAGTGCGGCGACCGCGGCTCCCAGGATCAGGTAGCGGCCCACGGAATAGATCTCGGCTCCCGCATGGGACAGGATCTCCAGGGCAATATCCGCGGCGCCCCGCTTCCCGGTCCGCCCAACGTCTGCGTCGGGGTTCGCGTCGCGTTCGATCTCGTGATCGTGATGATGATCGTTGTCTTGGGAGCAATCGCATTCGTGGTCGTGATCATGGCCGCATTCACACTCCCGCTCTTCCACGGCTCCGCCCCGGGAAGCTTCCCGGAGGGGCTGCCGCCCGATCGGCAGAAATCCGACGATCCAACCCGTGAGTACCGCGATGCCCATTCCTAAAAATCCGCGCAGGAGCACCATCCCCAGGTTGCCGCCGAAGGCCACCCAGGTGGAGAAGAGGACGACGGGGTTCACGATGGCCACCGCCAGGAGGAAGGTGACCGCGAGGGGTGCCGGAAGCCCCTTGGCCAGGAGCCTCCGGGTTACAGGAACGTTGGCGCATTCGCAGATCGGAAAGGCGAACCCCGCCGCAGATGCGGCCAGCAGGCCCGTCAGCCGGCTGCGAGGCAGGATTCGCGCGATGGTCTCGGCGCTCACGAGGATATGGATGGCCGAACTTATCAGGGTACCCAGCAGGATGAAGGGGAAGGCCTCCAGGAGAATGCTGAAGAAGACCGTGGTGAAATCCGAGAGGCCCGGGAAATTCGCTCTCCGGGCCAGGAGGCCCGCCGCGGCCGAAGCCGCGGCGGCCCCCGCGAGAACGAGCCAGCCCCATGCCGGGTTCGCCGGAAACCGGCGGCCCCGGGCGTAGATGTCCCCCGTCATCCGCCCGCTCCCTGCTTCTGCTGCATGTGTTTCTTCCAGGAGTGCAGGGCCAGGGAAAGCCCGATGATCCCGTAGGCGACAAAGGATCGGAAATACTCTCCCAGCTGGGCGTCCCCGAAGAGGGTCCGGCCCGCCAGGGGGGACACGATGAACATCGTGTGGAAGAGGAAGAGGCCGACTACCGCCTGGCCTATTGTCGCCTTTGCCACCGAGGCGCCGCCGATCAGGAGGGCCGCTATGGCAAACATGCCCACCTGCTCATGGCTGCCGTAGGTGCTGAAGGTACCCAGGTTCTGGAGGAAGATGATCTGCCCCCAGGCCGCCAGGACCGTGGACATGACCATGGCGGTGATGCGGATCCGGTCCGTGTCGATCCCGGAAACCTCGGCCACGTGGCGGTCCTGCCCCACGGTTCGCATGTCCTGCCCCAGCTTGGTGCGGGTGAAGAACAGGATGAAGAGGCACAGGGAGCCCAGGACCAGGAAGGTTCCTGCGGGCACGCGGATGAAGCTGAACATGGATTCCACGATCAAGTTCTTGATCCCCCAGCCTGCCAGGAAGAGGCCCGCCAGGGCCAGGAAACCGTCCCGTACGGGGGTCTTTTCTCGGGCCGCCAGGGCCCGCTTCCGCAGGACACCCCGCACCGGGAAGGATCCCAGGATGGCCGCTCCGCAGAGGATCCCGAAAATCGGCAGGGGTATCCTGAATAGATCGTCCAGCCCGAACTTTAGACCGTCCGTAAGATCGATGGTCGTCCGGATCCCCACGCCCGAGGAGAGCACCAGGGTCTCGTTCTGCATGGGGATCACGGTTCCCACCAGGATCAGGAAGACAAGCTGGTAGATCCCGTTGGCGAAGAAGCCCAGGATCAGGGTGGTGATCATCTCCTTGCCCCGGGCCTTGTTCAGGAGGCGCCCGGTCAGGATGCCCAGCACCAGGGCTATGGGGAAGGACACGGCGGCGCAGAGGAGGATTCCCCAGATCCCCCCGATTCCCCAGTGGGTCATGAAGATGATGGTCGCCTGGCCTGCCATGGCCCCCAGGACGATGGCGAAGTTGAGCCCCAGCCCGGCAAGCACGGGAATGATCAGGGCGAGGACAAGGAAGCCGTTACGGGCTATCCGGTCGACTATATCGATGATGAAGAAGGGCAGGGCCAGCCCCGACACCCGGAGCCCCGCGATGCCGATGAACAGGAAGACCAGGGTGACGATGTTGTTCGTGAGGAAGCGGCGTACGGCTCCCTTCGCCCCGGCCGAACCGTGCGGGTGCGCGTCGTGGTTCATTCCGCTCCTCCTTTCTGCGCCAGGGCGTAGAGGATGATCCCGTTGGAGACTACACTCCGGGAGATCTCGGCAAGGCTGCCCAGCTGGGATACGGTGTTCGCCACCGGGAGGGCCACGACCAGGATGGAGTGGAACAGGAAGGTCCCGATGATGACGTGGCTGATCCTGCCGGTTTTCAGCGAAGCGCCCCCGATCAGGATGGAGGCCGCGGCGATGAAACCCATGTACATGGGAGCCTGGTAGAGCTGGAGGAATCCGAAGCCCTGGGCGTAGACAAGGATGCCGACGGCTCCCAGAACCGTGGACAGGATGGTGCCCTGGATCCGCATGCGGTTCACGCTGATGCCCGAAGCCTCCGCGAACTTGGGGCTCATTCCCGCGGATTTCATGGCCAGACCCGAGCGGGATCGGAAAAAGAGCCATACCAGGAGACAGCACGCGGCGCTGAAGGCCAGGGATCCCGTCGGGAACTTCACCCCCAATACGCTGAAGGACCAGAGATTGTTCAAGACCCCGCTGAATCGGCCTTCCAGGGAGATGGTCACCCGGATTCCCTTGCCGATGGCCCAGGCCATCTCGGGATGGTGGAAGGGCAGGGTGACCCAGCCGAAGGACATGAGGGAGACGAAGCCGAACCCGATATAGGTTCCCACGGTCATCTCGGATCCCTTGACCCGGTTCAACAGCCATCCGTATCCCCATCCGACCAGGACGGCCAGGGGAAGGGACATGGCAATGGCTCCGAAGAAGGCCTCGAAGCCCCGCAGGTCCATCTCGATGCTCATGACTCCGCCCAGGAGGCCGCAGATGATCCCCAGGGGCAGTCCGAAGTAGAGGCTCGTGCCCGACAGTATGGACGGCAGCATCGCCAGGGTCAGCACGGCGTTCATTCCCAGGCGCACCAGCGAGTCCGAGAGCACGGCGGGGAACGGGATCTTGAGCCCGGTCGAGGTTATCCAGAGAGACAACAGGAAGGCGATGATGATGATCCGCGGGGCGCCGAAGGATCGCATCCCCGCTCCGATTCCGCGCAGCACCCGCGCGAGGGCCGTATCGTTAGCGTTTTCCATAGTCACCTGCCATCATGAGTCCGAAATCGGCATCGTCGTCGTCGGGTTTCAGGATGCCCGCGATCCGGCCTTCGTGGACGATCGCGATCCTGTCGCAGACCGACCTGAGCTCCGCAAGCTCACTGGAGGTAATGACGATAGTCATGCCCAGCCGCTCCTTGAGGTCCACCAGGGTTTCGAGGACCAGGCGCTTGGCGCCGATGTCGATGCCCCGGGTGGGTTCCGACACGAACAGGAGCTTGGGTCCCAGGACCAGGGCCTTGGCGATGCAGACCTTCTGCTGGTTGCCCCCGCTCAGGCGGCGGACGGGTTGGAGGGGGCCGGTACAGCGAATGTCCAGGGCCTTGATGGTTTCCAGGGCATGGATTCGGACAGCCTTCCCGTCGATCTGGGTGAAGGGACCGAAGCGCCGGAGGAATTTGCCCTGGACCTCCACCGCCGTCGCCGCGATGTTCATCTCCACGCTCATGTCCAGGAGCAGGCCGACTCCCCGCCGGTCCTCGGACAGGAACGCGAGGCCTCGATTCAGCACCTCCCGGGTGGCGTTCAAAGGGAGTGCCTGGTCCTGGAACCGGACCTCCCCTTCCGCGGGATAGAGCCCCATGATACCGTTCGCGATCCCTATCTTTCCCTGGCCCGCGAGGCCTCCGATCCCGAGGATCTCCCCGTCCTTGATGTCCAGGTCCACGCCCTTGGCGGATTCCCCGGGCATCTTCACGTGCAGGTTCCGGATCTCCAGGGCGTTCCTGTCCGGCAGGTTCTTGGCGGGATTCCGGATCATGTCCCCGATCGAACGGCCGACCATGAGCCTGGCAAGCTCTTCTATCGTAGTCTGGTCCCGGCGCTTGTGGGCGACCAGCCCTCCGTCCCGGAGGACCGTGATGCCGTCGCACACGGCCATGATCTCGTGGAGCCGGTGGGTGATGAACAGGATGGCGATACCCGAGGCCGAAAGCTTCCGGATCGCGGCCAGGAGGTTGTCCGCCTCGGATTCCGCCAGCACCGCCGTGGGCTCGTCGAACACCAGGAGCTTGATGTTGCTCTTGTCTATCTCCCGGGCGATCTCGATGAACTGCATGTGCCCCACGGGCAGTCCGGCTACCCGGGCCCACTCGTCGATGCCCATTTCCAGGTGATCCAGGGCCTTGCGGGCATCCCGACCCATGGAAGCCATGTCCAGGGTCTTGAGCTTGGGACCGAAGATCCGGGAAACCGGATTGTCCTTGGTGGTCTCACGGTTCAGCTTGATGTTCTCGGTGATGGTATAGCCGGGTATCAGCATGAATTCCTGATGGACCATGCCGATGCCGAGCTTCATCGCGTCGAAGGGGCTGCGGATGTCGGTTTTCGCACCGGCGATCTCGATTTCCCCCTCGTATCCCCCGGTTGCGTGGATCACGGTCATTCCGAAGAGGATGTTCATCAGGGTGCTCTTGCCCGCCCCGTTCTCCCCGACGATGCCGTGCACCTCTCCCGGGCGGATCTCCAGGTCTATGCCCTTCAGCACCTTGGTGCCGTAGTATTCTTTTGCGATGCCCTTCATCCGAAGGACGAAGTCTTCCGTTTGCGACACGATCTCTCCTTCCTCAGGGGTCGGCGTTCAAAAAAAGGCGGAGCCCAGGAACGGACTCCGCCTTTCGGGAGGTTCTGCCGCCCTAGGCTAGAAGTTATAGAAGTCGGAGAGGTACATGAAGAAGTTCGGGTAGTCCTTGTAGTTCGTGAGTTCGACCTTCCCGCCCGCGATCTCCGACATCAGCTTGGTCAGCAGGGCCGCGTCGACCTTGGCCTTGCCCTTGGTCTTGCCTTCCACATAGGCCTGGGCATACTTCACTCCGGCCTCGATGTACATCATGTTCACGGGCACCGGCCAGGTGGACATGCGCCCGCTCATCCCGGAGGCCTTGATCTTGGCTTTCTCTTCCGAGAGGATCCAGGCCACGTCGGCCTTCTTCTCCGACGGGACCGCGATGCCCAGGGCGCCCGGGAGGGCGTGGAAGGGGGAAGGGCAGCACTGGACGGGGTAGACGGCCTTCTGGCCCACGACCTGGCGGATCAGGGGTTCCTGCATGGAGCAGTTGGTCCCGAAGAACGCCGTATCCTTGCCGTACTGGACGACCTTGCGGGGCACGTCTTCCATGATGAACTGCTGGGTCGCCGGGACTCCGCCTTCACCGGTGGGATCCGGGGCGTCCTGCTCCACGAACTTGAGGCCGATCTTTTCGGCGGCTTCCTTCATGAGGGTGCGGCGCTTGGACAGGTGCTCGTAGGACATGTGCCGCGGGAAGGAATAATGGACCAGGGTCTTGGCGCCGAGTTTCTTGGCCTGCTGGGCGATCTGCTCGCCCCGGGCCAGGTCGTTCGTCTGCAGGACGATGTCGGCCTTCTTGGCGATCATGTCCGGATCCTCGGCGGGGACGCCCAGTACGAACAGGATGTCCGGCCGGACGGCCTTCACGCGGTCGATGGCGGCGGCGGCCCCGGGGACGGCCTGCACCATGACGATCGCCTTGACCTTCGGGTCGCTGGCCATGGCCATCATGTTGGAGATCGTGGTCTCCTGTTCCTGCATGAAGCGTTCAGGATACGTGGCCAGGACGACGCGATTGGCTCCAAGGGCGTTGCGGACGGATTCCGCCTTGCGGAACTCCTCCTCGTTCTGGGAAACGGTACCGGTCATGATGCCGATCTTGTAGTCCTTCTGGGCGAAGACGGGCATCGCGACCAACGAGAGCGCGAGCAGTACCAAAAGAGCAGATCTCACCATACGCACACTTGCCTCCTGAGGATATGGGTTGGTAGGGATAATGTGAGCGTACCATGCATAATCTAACCAGTCAACTTTTTTATTTGATGAAACGAAACTTTTTCGAGTGTCGTAATTCTATTTGTAGAAACAAAAAGCCAATCAACGAATCCCGATTGCCCGCATTCCCTCAGCGGGGGGTCAGGATCCTCCGCGACCTTGCCCAGGCGGTCTTCATGCCCGACGACAACAGCCCGACGCAGGTCAGGATCAGCATCCACCCGGCGAAGGGGGCGAGGAACAGCCAGGGATACCCCTGTACCCCTGTATAATAGTACCCCAGCAAACCCAGCCATTCGCCTTTTGCGGGCAGGAAGATCACGGGATCGACGGTTAGGATCGTCCCCCCGATGAAAATCCGCAGGACCCCCAGCTTCCCGACCAGGGCCGCCACGGACAGGGCCTGCACCGGCAGGGACTCCATCCATTCCGTGAACGCGAAAGGCAGGACGTGGTACCGGAGCAGCCAGGGGCCGCCGGCCCCGGCCGTCCGTGCCGCCTCCACGAAGGGCCGACCGAGGATGTCCGCTGTCCGTGCCGCGAAGGATTCCGCCAAGGCCGGGAGTTCTACCAGGGCCAGCAGGCTGGACTGGACCGTGAAGAGGAGGACCGGCGGGAGCCGTGAGTTGATGGTGACCGGATACAGGACGAAGGCTGCCAGGATGAAGCCGGGGATGGAGGCCAGGGGCGAGAACCGCCTGCGCCGCAGGGATACCGGGCGGAGGGCGCCCAGGACCAGACCCGAAGCCAGGGCTGCGGTGCTCCGGAGGAGGGCCGTGGCGAACACGATGGAAAGGGTCCACCCCAGGCCGTGGACCATCTCTGAAAAGAGGTCGTACCCCCAGCCGTCGCTTCCGAACAGGAAGAACCGGCCCGGCGGCTCCGGGGACACCATCATGACCTCCCGGCCGTCCACCGTTTCGTAGCGCACGGCCTTCATGAATCCCCGCTCGTGGGGCGCTATCGAGTCCGAGAAAACAGCCAGCCCCAGGAGCAGGGCCAGCATGAGGAGGCCCGCGGCCAGCCGTTTACTCATGGGTCAACACCTTTCGGGCCAGAGCCAGACCCAGGCGCAGGGCCGCGTACACCAGGACGCAGGACGCGGCGAGCCCCGCGAGGGACAGCACGACGTGGTCGTACTGATAGATCGTCCGCATCATGTGCTTCCGCTGGCCCGAAAACGCCGAGTCGAAGAGCAGGCGGGCCATGCCGGGAAGGGAGAAAGCCCGCTCGGTTATGAAAAGGCTCCCCTGCATGAACGAGACGATCACGGGAAGCTCCGCCTCCAGCCGGGGGATCACGGCGGCTCCCAGGTGACGGCGGAGGATCAATCCCTCCGGAAGCCCCTTGGCCCGGGCGAAGGCGATGTAGTCCGAGGATTCCGCCTCCCGGGACGCCTCGGCCGCGCAGCGCCGGGCCAGGAAGAAGGGGTAGACCCCCATCACGGACAGGGGCAGGAGGGCGAGGCGGGAATCGCCTCCCAGGGAAAGCTCGACGCCGAGGGTGTCCAGGATCCAGACGGCTCCCAACTGGACCGCCAGGATGAGAAGGAAGTCCGGGGTTCCCAGGGCCAGGTCCGTCAGACGGTCCAGGGCGCCCCGCCGCCGGGAACGGACCGCGGCGCCCGCGATCGTTCCCAGGGCGATGCCCGCGGCGCCCGGAACGGCCGTATACAGGAAGGACACGGAGAGGAACTTCGGGAAGATCTCCCGGAGGTCCCAGGTGGTCCGGCCGATCTTGAAGGTCAGGATGGTCCCGTCCCGGAGGGATTCCAGGAAACCCCGGGCCGCCGTCAGGATCCGCAGGGGGTCGATTTCGACCCGGGCGTCCTTCCCGGAGATCATGAGGGGAAGCCCCGCCATGAACAGAATTACCAGGAACGTGAAGAGGGACGATCCCAGGAACCGGAGCGCCGCGGCGGCGGCCCGGCGGCCCAGGACTCGCAGGCCGGATGATCCAGGATCCACGATCAAGCCTCCCCGTCAGGAGGATCGGACAGAACCCTCCGTATCTTGTCTATCGTGAGGGGCGCGGAGCCCTCGTAGTGGTTGTTCACGTTCAGGTACACCTCGTCCAGGGCCTCCACCAGGGTTTCCAGCTCCGGGACGATCCGGGCCAGGTCCCCGTCCTTGGACCGCACGATCCGGCTCCAGTCCTCCCCCGTGCGCTCCTCCATGCCCTCCCGGTCCTCACCGTGGAGGCGGACGCAGGCCCGGTCCCGGATCCGGTTTCCGTGCCGGGCCAGGATTTCCGCCAGGTCCTCCATCCAGTAGCCCTGGAGCAGGACCGGAGCGGCGCCGTGCTTCGTCAGGAAGTCGAACCAGGAGTCGTCGATCCACCGGGGATTCCGGATTTCCACGCCGTAGGGAAGGTCCCCGGGCAGGGAGTCCAGGAAGGCACCCAGCCGCTCCAGGAAGGCTTCCCGGCCGGACATCTTGACCTTGTTGAGGTACTCGAACTGGAAGAGGAAAAGCCCGACCTTGGGAACCAGGGGGGCCAGGGCGTCCAGAAATTTGTGGAATAAGTCAGGATCCAGGAACCGGGGATTCGGCGCCGCTACTTCGCCCTTCCGGGCGTAGGGATGGGTGAGGGTAAGGGCGTTGGGGCACTTCACGGTGAACCGGAAATCCGAAGGCGTGGCCGCGTCGTATTCCAGGACAGTGTCCCGGCGGGGCAGACCCGCCCCGGACTTGCCCAGGGACCAGAACCACTGGTCCACCTCCACGGTGTCGTACTTCCGGGCGTACTCGGCCAGGTAGTTCCCGGGATCCCGGCTGGAATAGACCAGGCCTTCCCAGGAGGGATATTTCCAGGAACAGGCGCCGACGCGGAGGGTGCCCACGGATTACCTCAGGGCTTCCAGGTCCTTGGTCAGGATCGGGTCCCCCGGCAGGCGGCGCAGGCCCTCCTCCAGGATCGCCCGCGCTCCGGCCGTATCCCGCGCGTTGTAGCGTGCCGCGAAGCGGTTGTGGACATCCACCGCGAAGTTCCGGGCCGCCAGCACGTGCAATTCCCGCAGCCTCGGATCCGAGGGCGCCAGACCCCCGACTCCCTCGGTCATCTCCAGGGCGCCCGGCCAGTCCTTCCGCTCGATAAGCTCCGCCAGGGCGTTCTGGGCGCAGTCCGCCAGGAACTCCGCCGCGTCGGGCCCCGGGAAGCCCGTGGCCCGGTCCACGGCCAACCGCAGGGCATCCAGGTATCGTCCCTGCCTCTGCAGATCAACGGCCCGATTGTGGATGATCAATCCTACCAGGTGCTTTTCCGTGATGGTCTTGCGGCGGGCATAGTCCTGGGGCGGCACGTAGGCGAACTTCGTGGTCTTTGTGAAGGAGCTCAGGAACTGCTTGCTGGTGCCCGGATCGAATCCGAAGGGGTTGGTGGTCTCCACGTCGATGTCCCGGCCTCCCACGGTGAGCACGCAGAAGGCGTGGTCCGGGGTCTGGACGCCTTTCATGGGCAGGACGAAGACCCGGGCCGCCAGGCAGTAGACCACCGCGGAGGACACGCAGTTGAAGTACCCCGTGTCGATCACCCCGTCCACGGTGGTGGCGCCCTCCTGGTATTCCTTGAACAGGGTCCTGTGCAGGAAGGGAAGGATGGATTCCGCCCGAAGGGCCGGGTCCTGGATGTGCTCGGACCGGGAGCGCAGGGCCTCGAAGGTCTCCCGGAGCCTGACGATGTAGTGCTCCATCCGCTCCGGGGGGACGCCCGACGCGACAAGTCCCGCCTCCGCGAGCTTCCGGGTGGGCATGGGCTCGGGGATGCCCCCGATCTCGACGAACCGGGGGTCCGGGGTGAAAAAAGCCGCCCATTCGGCGGGGTTTTGGGGGTAGGCGGCGGGCGCTGCCGGGGCCGCCCCGGCCGGTTTTACCTGGCCCGCCGCGGCCCCGGCCAGGAGGGCGGCAAGGGCGACGAGCAGGATTCGGAAGCGGAGGTCTCTCATGGCCGGGATTATATCCCGCGCTGGGGAAGGGGGCAATGCGAAAACCGGAACTGTCCGGCCGGCTCAACGTCTCAACGACGTATTCTCCTCAGCACCCCCAGGGCCGAGATCAGAGGCGTACCGAGTCCGCCATGCGGCGATCCGAGCAAAGGAAAGGGACACGACGATCGTGGTGCCGTCTTCCGGGTTCCGGAGCCGCCGGGCGGAGGAGAGGAGGGCCGCCAGGCTCTCGTCCCCCGGTTCGCCCCCCCGGACCGCCATATCCCTCATGCCCGGGGCGCCCCCGGTCGGCAGACCCGGCGGGTCAGCAGGAAGACCAGGGTCGGACTGACCAGGAGGCCCCCGACCGGCGTCAGGCCGATCTTGGTGAACAGGGTCGGCATCAGGCGGGAATAGGCCCAGAGTCCCTGGTCGAAGGCGCCGATTTCCAGGTAGATCAGGAAGGCGACGCAGATGGAGGTGGAGATGGCGAAGCCCACCCAGGGGCGGACGGCCAGGGACCGGATGCCGAAGAGCCTCCCTCCCTTGGAAAACCAGAACCGCTCCCGCAGGATCGCCAGGGTCAGGAGGTGGGCCCCGACCAGGAGCAGGGCGTCCAGGAAGGCGGCCCGCCAGAAGGTCTGGACGAAGAAGAGCTTCATCTCCACGGTGTTCTCACCGAAGTAGGGGATGCCCCGGTTGATCCCCTCGTACATGGGGATCTGGGAGACCTCCCAGAAGAAGTTGAAGAAGAACCCGAAGATCACGATCAGGATCTCCGGCTGGAGGAGGAAGCGGAGTGCGGGATTCCGGACCCCGGGATCCGCGACGGTCTCGGGCGGGACGTATTGCCCGGTCTTCCGGAGTGCGGCATTTACGAGGGCGCCCAGCCCCAGACCGGCCAGGATCACGGCGATCCCCAGGAACATGCGGGGCAGGTTCGCAAGGCCCGTGAAGACCAGGAAGGCCCCGGCCAGGATGCCGGCGCCGCGGACGAGGGTTCTGAGAAGGATGAGGGGTTTCATATTCTGACTCCTGGTGTCAGTATAGATCATCTTTCCGGATGGTGCGAGAATCTGTGGATTCAAACGGAGGAATTCCGTACTCCACGAGGACGGGGAGGTCCCTATGCCTTCAACCGGAGCCCGAGCCCTGTACATCCCTCACGGCGGCGGCCCCCTGCCGCTCCTGGGCGATCCCGGCCACGGAGAACTCGTAGAGGCACTCCGGAACCTCGGCCGGGAGTTCGGCCGGCCTGCCGCGATCCTGGTCGTCAGCGCCCACTGGGAGGAGGCCGAGGTACGGGTGACGACCCGGGCCGCCCCCGATCTCCTGTACGATTACTACGGGTTCCCCGAGGAGGCGTATCGCATCCGCTATCCCGCCCCCGGGGACCCCGCCCTGGCAGGCCGAGTCCTGGGGGCCCTGGGAGCCGCGGGGATCCCCGCCCGGCCGGAGGAGTCGAGGGGCCTGGACCACGGGGTCTTCGTGCCCCTGGCCCTGATGTACCCCGGGGCGGACATCCGATGCGTCCAGGTTTCCCTGGTGCGCGGATTGGATCCGCAAGTCCATCTGGAGCTCGGCCGGGCCCTCTCGGCCCTGGCGGGAGAGGATATCCTGATCCTGGGCTCGGGTTTTTCCTTCCACAACATGCGGGAGTTCTTCTCGTCGGGGGCCGGGAGGCCCGACCCCCGGAACGAGGCCTTCCAGGACTGGCTGGCGGATGCCTGCGCCTCCGGAAACCTTCCGGATGAGGAGCGCCGGAAACGGCTGGCGGACTGGGAACGGGCTCCCCATGCCCGGTACTGCCATCCCCGGGAGGAGCACCTGCTCCCCCTGCACGTCTGCGCCGGGTTCGGCGGCCGGCCGGCTTCGCGATCCTGGTCCTGGACCGTGCTGGGAAAGCGGGCCTCGGTCTTTCTCTGGGAGCCCTGATCCGGACGGGCGGCGTGCCGCCCCGAGCGTCTTCCGCCGTTACGGCGCCGGGCGTCGCCCGGTACGCTACCGGTCCCGGCCCTTTCCGGAATCCGTGATCTCCACCAGTTCCTTGGGGAAGGGATCCAGGAAAACCTGGTCCAACAGGTAGCGGACCTCGAACCGCACGGCCCAGGCCCTGAGAAGGGCGAAGAGGGCGGAGGCGGGGATGCGCTCGTCCCGGTATTCCTCGACGGCGTCCAGGAAGAGCTTGCGTTCCCCCGCGGATAGGCGGTCCGAGAAGCCCCCGAAGGCGTGCAAGGCCGTGTTGATGATGCCCCCCGGTTTGGCCGGGCTTGCGAACATCGTGCCCAGCTCCGCCCGATACTCCGACAGCACAGCCGGAAAGGGGTGCCGTTCCAGGTTGGCCGCGATCCGGCCCAGGCGGCGCATGGACGCCTGGTTGATCGCCAGGAAGAGGAGCTTGTGCCGGGCCTGGTACTCCGAGAGTTCCCGGGGGCCGCCGGATTCCGCGACGGCCCGGAACCGGGCCAGGGCGAAGAGGCAGGACAGGAAGTGCTCCCGGAGGGTGTAGTTCTTGAGGCGGCCTTCGTCCTCCACGGGCACGCCTGTAAGGGCCTCCAGGACAGCGGCTCCGAAGAGGCCGACTCCGATGTCCGCCATGGCCCCCGGTTCCGTGGAGCGGTAGACCTTCACGTCCTTCATCCCGCAGGAGGGAGAGCGAGACTTGAGCACCGCCCCGTCCACTGCGGGCAGTCCCGCGGGCGGCTTGGAAACCCCGGGAGCGGTCCCGGCCAACTCCGCGGCCTTGGCGGCGCAGAAGGCCTTCATGGCCTGGGTATGGTCCCGGCCCGTGGCGGGCTGGATCATCCGGATTTCCCCGCCCGCCCGGGCCAGGCGCACGGGATCCCGGGGAACCCCCAGTCCCGTGTCCTTTTCGGGGCAGGCCGTGACCACGTCGCAGAAGCCGGCCAGCTGAGCTACCAGCCTGTCCTCGATGACCGCGCCGTTGTAGCGGCAGGCCTCGAACCCGAGACAGCGGGACACGAACAACGTGGGGCGGGGGTGCATGGCGGCTCCTTCGCGGTTTCTATCGGCATACTCCCGGGAAGGGAGGAAGTCAAGGCCTTCGGTTCCGGACAAAACCCGCCCTCCGTGGTACTCTGTGCGCTGCTGCTGTCGAGGGGGGGAAGGGGCGGATGAAGGCGTTGTACGCGTACTATACGGGAACCGGAAACACCCTGAGGGCGCTGGAGAAGGTCGCCGAGGGACTTGCGGCTTCGGGGTGGGAGGCGGAGTGGCTCGAGATCCGCGCCGGCGGGCCGTCCCTGGGTTCCGCCCTGGAGAGCCTCCGGGAGAAGGACCTTCTGGTGCTGGGGTTCCCGGCCCTGGGCTTTTCCGCGCCGGATCCGGTGATCCGGACCCTGCGGGCCCTTCCAGGGCTTGCCGGCATCCGGGCGGCCGTTCTCTGCGCCTGCGGCGCGACCTCGGCCGAGGGACGGGTTTCGAACGGCTGGAGCGGAACCGCGGTCCCGGAAGTCCTCCGTATCCTGGCTCGAAAAGGCGCCGTTCCGGCAGGCTCGGCCGAGGCCAGCTATCCGGAAAACTGGACCCAGTTCTCCTCCCACGCGGATGGGGAGATACGGGATGCCCTTCTGGGCCACGGTGACGCCCAGGCCCGGGAGTTCGGAGCCCGCCTGGCCGCGTCCCTTGCCGTCGGCGGACCGGCCTCCCCCGGGGGCCCGGCCGGCTCGGTGCGGCGCGGACCCGTCTCCGGGGCATTCGGCCCCCTCATGTCCCGGGGGTTCCGGACCTTCGGCCGCCGTCTCCTGGCCCGTCTTTTCGTCGCGGACCGCTCCTGTACCTCCTGCGGACTGTGCGCCCGAACCTGCCCGACCGCGGCGATACGCATGACCGGAGGCCGGCCCTCCTGGTCCACGGCATGCTCCGCCTGCAACCGCTGCATCAACCTCTGCCCCGAGCGGGCCATACAGACTTCCTACGCCCGGCTCGTGCTCGTGTTGGGATTGAATCTCGCGGCCCTGTTCCTGTCGGGCCCCGCGGCGCGCGCCCTCCTGGAAACGGCATCCGCCCGGGGAGGCCCGGCATCGGGAAGATCAGCGTCCTTCGCGGCCGGCCTGGCTCTCTATCTCGGTTTCAGTCTCCTTCAGGCGGGACCCCTGGACGCGGGCCTGCGCGCCCTGGAAAGAAGCAAGGCCCTCGGCAATCTTTTCTCCCGGGGGTTCACGCAGAGGTTCGGCCGCTACCTGGCGCCGGGGTTCAAGCCGGGAAAGAATGCCCGGGATGTCCCCTGACCGGATAGCCCCGGGCGGGTCCTCCAATCCCGCGGCCCCGGGGGAGCGGCTGCGCCTGGACGCCGCCACGGCCGGTTCCTTCCTTCGCAAGCTCGGGGAGAGGCTCGACTACAACATCAACATCATGGACCCGGACGGGATCATCATCGCCAGCCGGGACCCGTCCCGGGTCGGCACCTACCACGCCGCCGCGCGGCACCTTCTGGAATCCGGGGGCCGGGAGGAGCGCATCTCTCCCGGAGACCACCTTCCGGAGGGCACCAAGCCGGGCGTCAACCTTCCCCTGGAGGTCCGGGGGGAGGTGCTCGGGGTGGTCGGGGTGACCGGGGATCCTGCGGTCGTGGGGGATCTGGCCCAGGCAGTCAAGACCAGCGTCGAGTCCATGATCGAGTTGGAGTCCATGCGGGAGGCGGTCATGAACCGCAGGACCCGGAAGTCCCAGCTTATGGCGTACCTGCTCTACGAGGAGGCCGTCCCGGAGTCGGCGGTGCTGGCCCTGGCCGGGAAGCTCGGCTACGACCCCGCCCTGCGCCGCGCGGCCCTCCTGCTGCGTCTGCCGGCCGGAAAGAGCGCTGAAGAAGCCCTGGCCCAGGCCAAGTCCCGGGGAGCCCACGATTCCCAGGATATCGCCAGCGCGGTCCCGGACGGTTCCCTCCTTGTATTCCGGAGGCTGGGGAGGGATGCGCGGGAGAAGCCCCAGGACGCCGAAGGCGTCCTGGGCTCGTACCGCGAGGAGGTCCGGGACTATTGCCGGAATTTCTCCCGGGAGACCGGGATCAACGAGGTCACCTGCTTCGCGGGGGCCCCCCAACGGGATTTTTCCCGGTATCGGGGCAGCTATCGACAGGCCCTGTGGCTGGCGTCCCGGGTGTCCGCCGCTGCCGGGCAAGACCCGGTCCTGATCCTGGACCACCTGGACTCCTACTTCCTCGCAGCGACTCCGAGGATCGTGCTCGACGACGCCCTGTCCTCCGTCGCGTCCCTGGTGCCGGCGGAGCTGCGCCGCACCCTGGGGTCCACCCTGGAGGCCCTGGAGGCTTCGGGATTCAACGTCAAGGAGGCAGCCTCGAGGCTGGGTGTCCATCGCAACACCCTGTCGGCCCGGCTCGAGCGGCTCTCCGCGTTCCTGGGCTGCGATCCCCGGGGGGACGCCGGAGCCCTGTCCCTGTCTCGGGCGGTGGCCGCGTACCTCAAGCTGAGGGGCGGTACTGTGCAGGATGCACAGGCACGCCCCTGAGGAGGATGCCGATTTCTCAGTGACGGAAATCGAATTCCGACCCTAAAATCCTCCTTACTATCGCATTTCGCAAGGAGGATCCCAATGGTATCCGGAACGGTAGCGCTCCTGATTCTGGTGGTCGCGGTGGTGGCCATCGTCTTCCTGACGGGGAAGTACAAGGTGAACGCCTTCCTCGTCCTGATCGGCGTGGCCTTCGCCTTCGGCCTCGCCATCGGACTGCCCGCCCTGGATGTGGTCGGCAAGATCAAGACCGGGTTCGGCGGCACCCTGACGAATATCGGCATAGTCATCGTGGCCGGCACGATCATGGGAACCATCCTGGAGAAGACCGGGGCGGCCCTGTCCATGACCCAGGCCATCCTGAAGCTGGTGGGCAAGAACCGCGCCCCCCTGGCCATGAACGCCGCGGGATATGTGGTGTCCATCCCGGTGTTCTGTGACTCCGGCTTCGTCATCCTGAATCCCCTGAACAAGGCCCTGGCCAAGGAGACCGGCACGTCCATGGCGGTCATGGCCGTCGCCCTGGCCACCGGACTCTATGCCACCCATACCATGGTGCCCCCCACCCCGGGTCCCATCGCCGCGGCGGGCGCCCTCTCGGCGGATCTCGGCAGGGTGATCCTGTACGGCCTCATCGCCGCCGTCCCCGCGTCCCTGGCGGGGCTCTTCTGGGCCACCAAGGTTGCCAAAAAGTACCCGATCGAGGCGAATGTCGAGGAGTCCTACAGCGACATCGTGAAGAAGTACGGCAAGCTCCCGAACACCTTCCTGTCCTTCCTGCCCATCGTCCTGCCCATCGTCCTCATTCTTTTCAAGAGCCTGGCGGAGTTCCCGTCCAAGCCCTTCGGCGAGGCGGACTTCCAGAAATTCATCCGCTTCATCGGAGACCCGGTCACCGCGCTCATGCTGGGCGTCCTGTGCAGCTTCCTCCTGATCCGCAAGGGCGAACTCGGAAAGGCCGTTGACGGCTGGCTGGGCGAGGGGATCAAGGATTCCGCGATCATCCTGGTCATCACCGCCGCGGGCGGCTCCTTCGGGGCCATGATCGCCGCCAGCCCCATCGTCGGGTTCCTCAAGGGCAGCCTGACCGGCCTGTCCCTGGGCGTGTTCCTGCCCTTCATCATAGCCGCGGCACTCAAGACGGCTCAGGGTTCCTCCACGGTGGCCATCATCACCACCTCCACGATCCTGGCCCCCATGATGGGGAGCCTCGGCCTCGATCCCGCCCTGACGGTGGTGGCCATCGGCGCCGGTTCCATGGTGGTATCCCACGCCAACGACTCCTACTTCTGGGTTGTGTCCCAGTTCTCGGGGATGCCCGTGAACACGGCCTACAAGGCCTACTCCAGCGCCACCGCGGTCGAGGGCATCGTGGCCGCCCTGGTGGTCGCCGTCATGTCCCTGTTCGTATAAGGATTCTTCCATGGACCACGCCCGCACGAGAACCGACGCATCCGAGATCTTCGCCGCGGGCGTGGCCAGCGTGGACCCCCGGCCCATGGTCCGGGAGGCCCTCCGGCTGGAGGGGCATATCCTGACCGTGGACGCCGGAGGGAGGTCCGCCGCCTGGGACCTCCGGCGCTTCGACAGGATCCTGGTCCTGGGCTACGGCAAGGCCGGGGCGCGGATGGCCCGGGGGGCCGAGGAGGCTCTGGGGGAGCGCCTGACCGGCGGGGTCGTGGCCGTCAAGGCGGGCTTCGCGGAGCCCTGCGAACGGATACATATCCTGGAGGCCGCCCACCCGGTGCCGGACGAGTCCTCCGTCCAGGCCGCCCGGGCGGTGATGGAGGCGGCCCGGACTGCGGACCCTAGGACCCTGGTCCTGGTACTGGTATCCGGCGGGGGTTCCGCCATCCTCTGCGCCCCCTATGACCGGGACGGGCGTTCCCTGACCCTGCCGGACAAGGCCGCGGTCACCCGGGAGCTCCTGGCCTGCGGGGCGGACATCCGGGAGATAAACGCCGTGCGGCGGCACCTGTCCGCCGTCAAGGGCGGCCGCCTGGCGGAGGCCCTGGCTCCCGCGACCGTCGTGTCCCTGATCCTTTCCGACGTGGTGGGGGATGAACTGGCCTCCATCGCCAGCGGTCCCACCGTCCCGGACCCCACGACCTGGGCCGACGCCCTGGGCATAGTCCGGCGCTTCGGCATCGAGGACCGGATTCCCGCGTCCGCGGCGGCCCTGCTCCGGGACGGGGCGGCGGGCCTTCTGCCCGACACGCCCAAGCCCGGGGACCCGGCGTTCCGGCGGGTCGCCAATATCGTCCTCGGCTCGAACCGGCGCGCGGCCCTGACCGCCGCCTCCCGGGCCCGGAACCTGGGCTACCGCACCCTGTACCTGGGATCCCGGATCACCGGGGAGGCCCGGGAGATAGCCCGGGTCTACCTGGGCATGGCCCTGGACTGTGCCGCCGAGGGCAGCCCCCGATCCCTGCCCGCCTGCATCCTGGCCGGCGGGGAGACGACGGTCACCCTGCGGGGATCCGGCAAGGGCGGGCGCAACCAGGAGATGGCCCTGGCCTTCCTGGCGGGCCTGGCGGACGCGGAGCCGCGGCTTGCCGGGCGGATATGCTTCCTGTCCGCGGGAACGGACGGCAACGACGGACCCACGGACGCCGCGGGCGCCTTCGCGGATACAAGCATCCTGGAGGCCGCCCGGACCGGGGGATTGAAGCCCCGGGACTACCTGTCGGCCAACGACTCCTACGCCTTCTTCGACCGGATCGGGGGCCTGCTGCGCACCGGCCCCACCAACACGAACGTCTGCGATTTGCAGGTGGTGCTGGTGAGGTAGGGGAAACTCCGGGAATCCAGACTCTACCGCCCCGGAAGGTTCCGAATCGAGGTCGACCCGGTCCGGTTTTATTCCGACGACCCTTTACACACGGTATTTTCGGATAGAACCCCGCTCCACCGGATCAGCGGGTACAGGACAGACCCTCTGCCCAGGATGGTTCCGGGGTTGAGGACGCAGTTGCAGCCGACCTGGCAGTCGTCGCCGATAAGGGCCCCCAGTTTTTCCAGACCGGTATCTACAACCCTGTCCCCGATCCGGATTCTAACCTGCCGTTTGTCGAGGCGCAGGTTCGAGAGGATGACCCCGGCGCCAAGGTGGGACCGACTCCCGAGGATGGAATCCCCGACATAGTTGAAGTGGGGTACCTCCGCTCCGGGCAGGAGGTAGGAGTTCTTGAGCTCGCAGGCGTGGCCCAGGACAACCCCCTTCTCCGCCAGGACGTTCTCCCTGCAATACAGCCCCTGCCTCAGGACGCAGCCTCTGCCAATCCAAGCCGGCCCTTTGACAAATACGCCGGGCTCGACGATGCAGTCCGGGCCCAGGTAGATGTCGGGTCCGAATGCGGAGCCCGGAGGCACCTCCGAATGGAGCCCGGGGGGATAGGGCCCGGACAGCAGGGTCCGGAGGTAGGCGCCGATACTTCCGACCGCCTCCCAGGGCCATTCAAGGCCGTCGAACAGGGCCGAGTGCTCCGCGTCCCCGAGATCGAAGAGTTCGGGGATGCGGGATTCCGGATCATTTCGGGTCATCGTTCCTCCCGACCGCGGGGGCGGAACCCGCGTTCCAAAGGGGGCTCGGGTACCGGCCCT
The DNA here is from genome assembly GCA_041306765.1 of Spirochaetota bacterium. Classification (GTDB taxonomy): domain Bacteria; phylum Spirochaetota; class Spirochaetia; order Treponematales; family UBA12059; genus JAAYUR01. The sequence goes on from JBFZER010000314.1 coordinate 19,729, forward strand.
CCGCCGTTAGCGCCTGTATTCTCGCCCGCGTGTCCTCGAGGTCCTGCCGAAAGGTCAATCCCAGGGGGCGGTCTTCCACCGGCAGGACGTGGACACGGGCCCGCCCTTCGGAGACGAGAGTCTGGACGAGATGGGGAAGATAGAATTCGGCCGATTCCGAGTCGCGGTTCTCCAGGAGGAAGCGTTGGAAGATCGGGCGCGCGAGGGAAAAGATGGAAGGCGAAAAGCCCCAGAGGTTCATGGAGATCACCTCGCCGTCGTCAAGTTCCGAGGTCTTCCCCCCGGGATCGAGGGAGACGATGCGATCTCCCTGCCGCTCCAGGGCCTTGTGTTCCCGGATTGCGATCAGGGTGCCGTCCGTTCCGACGCGGCAGATCCCCCGGGAGACGATCCCGTGGGGACTCAAGACCCTGTCCAGCCGGTAGCCTGCCATGCAGTAGTCGGTCCCTGCGGGCTCGGCGGACTCCAGGAAGGTGCGGATGATCAGGAGGGCCTGTCTTCCGTAGAAATCGTCCGCGTTGATCACTGCAAAGGGGGATTCCAGGGTTTTTTCGGCGCAGAGAAGGGCATGGCCCGTTCCCCAGGGTTTTTGCCGGGCGTGAGCCGGGGACGGATCCTCCTGGAATACCACGGAGGGCCGGGCGTGAGACGGCAGCCTGGATAGGAGGACTTCGGAAAAGGTCTCCGCCATGGATGGCCGGATGACGACCACAGGCTCCGAGAACCCCGCCTCTAGGGCGTCATAGAGGGAATATTCCAAAAGGCTCTCGCCGGCCGGCCCCACGGCCGCGAGCTGTTTCAGGCCGCCGAACCGGGAGCCCAGTCCGGCGGCCATCACGAACAATTTCACACCCACACCCGGATTCTACATCGGACGGGGGCCGTGTCAACCGCCGCCCTGGGGACGCGGCTTCTTAATCGATCCTTAACGCCTGCCTCTTCCTTCTTAACGCATCCTTAATGGGACTAAAGTTTCGCAGGGTGGTACCCTATCCGCATGGATGAAGGTCTTGAAAGCCGCCCGGAGACCGGCCACGGCGGCCATTTCCTGGTGGCCGTGACCGGAAGCGGGAACTCGGAATACCTGATCCGGTGGACGGAATCCGCCGCGCGGCGACAGGGAGCCACCTGGACCGCCCTGCATGTCCACGACCCGGACCGCCCGGATGACCCCGCGAATATCGAACGCAACCTGTTCCTGGCCAAGCGCCTGGGGGCCGAGATCCTCTCGGTCGTGGACCGGGAGGTGGCGGCGTGCATCGTCCGCCACGCACGGATCAAGGAATCCACCGCCCTGGTGATCGGCAAGGCCGAGGAGGGGGAGGTACCCTTCCTCGGCCGCCGCAGCGTCATGGAAGGGATCCTCAAGGAGTCCGGAGACCTGGACCTCGTGATCCTGCGCGGCAAGACCCCCGTCCGGCCGACCCGTAGGCCCCTGAAGATCCGGGGGAAGGCCGGCGCCTTCCGGGGGATACCCTACGCGCTGGCGGCCCTTTTCGCCGTGACGGCAGTCGGGCATCTTGCCCAGCCCGCCCTGGGATACCGGGCCGTTTCCATCCTGTACCTCCTGGCCATCATCACCCTGCCCTTCGCCTGCGGCCGCCTCACCGTCATCGGGAGCGCGGCCCTCAGCGCCCTGGCCTGGAACTTCCTGTTCATCCCGCCGCGGCTGACCTTCTCGATCGCCAGCCTGGAGGACCTGCTGATGTTCGCGGCCTTCTTCCTGGCCGCTTTTGTCGGGGGCCTGCTGACCTCGAGGCTCAAGGAGAAAGAATCGGCGCTGTCCCTTCGGGAGCGCAGGATGGCCTTCCTGTACGGCTTCACCCGCGCCGTCTCACGGGTCCGGGGAATCGAGGACCTGGCGCGGCTGGCCGCCGATTATCTTGAGCGTCACATGCGCCTGTCGGCCTTCACCATCCTGCGCGGTCCTGACGGGAAGCTCGACGCGGGGCGGTCTCCGGTACCGGGTGCCGGTCCGGCCCCGGGCTTCGACCCGGCCTCCGCGCAGCGGTGCTTCGATTCCGACGAGTGCGTCCCGGAGGGGGACGACAGCCTGTACATCCCCCTGGGCTCCCAGGGCGACGTGCTGGGGGTACTGTACGTCACGGGCCGCGGCGAGAGGAACCTACGCGGCGAGACCCGGGAACTCCTTGCGGCCCTGGCCGGCAACCTGGCTCTGGCCCTGGAACGCGAACTCCTGGCGGAAGAGAACGAGCGCAACAAGATGGCCGGCGAGTCGGCCCGGCTTTCCAAGATCCTGCTCAACCATGTTTCCCACGAGCTTCGCACTCCCCTGACCACCATCATGGGCTCCGTAAGCGGCCTTCTGGAAGGGAACGCCGCGGAGGATCCCCGGCTCCGGAGCGAATTGCTGACGGAAACCCTGATCGCCGCGAACAAGCTCAACCTCATCGTGGAGGATCTCCTGGCCATGAGCCGGTTGGAGACGGGACGGCTCGCCCTGCGCCCGGAACCGGCCTACCTGGGCGAACTGCTCGGGGCCGCCCGGGACGGCCTGGACGCAGACCTGGCCGGAAGGATCCTGCTCCTTGCGGACGGCGCCCGTGACGCCGAGATCGAAGCGGATCCGGTCCTGATGGTCCAGGTCTTCCGGAATCTCGTGCGAAACTTCGCGGCGTACACCCCCGCTGGATCCACCCTCCGGGTGGAGTGGGAATCTGCGCCGGGCGCCTCGGTGATCCGGTTTTCCGACGACGGCCCGGGGGTGCCCGACCGGGAACTTCCCCTGCTCTTCGACACCTTCTTCCGGGGATCCCGAGTCTCCGCCCGGCAGGGCTGCGGCCTCGGGCTGGCCATCTGCCGGGGGATCGTGGAAGCCCACGGGGGCTCCGCGCGGGCTGCCCGGAGCGATCGGGGCGGGCTTCTCGTGGAACTTCGCCTGCCGTGGAGGGGTACGCCGTGACCCCGGTGCTGGTGGTGGACGACGAGGTCCAGATCCGCAGGCTCCTGCGCCTCTACCTGGAAAAGGAAGGGTACGCGGTGTTCGAGGCCGACACATGGGAGGAGGGGCTGCGGCAGTTCAACGCCGTAAAGCCCGGAATCGTCCTGCTGGACCTCGGCCTTCCGGACGGGGACGGCCGGGAGCTCCTGCAGGCCGTCCGCAAGCGGGGAGATACGCCGGTGATCATCCTGTCCGTCCGGAACTCGGAGGAGGACATCACGGGGCACCTGGACGCCGGGGCGGACGACTACCTGATCAAGCCCTTCGGAGCGGGGGAGCTCGTCGCACGGATGCGGGTGGCCCTGCGGCACCGTCTGCCCCAGGCCGCCGTTGGCAGGCCCGTCCGGGTGGGTCTTCTCGAGGTGCGCCTGGACGTCCGGGAGGCCCTTCGGGACGGGGTCCCGGAGCACCTGACTCCCACCGAGTGGTCGATCCTGGAGATCCTGGTGCGCAACGCCGGGAAGATCCTCACCCGGAACCAGATCCTGCGCGAGGTCTGGGGTCCCGACATGACCTGGGAGTTCAACAACCTCAGGGTATACGTCAACCAGCTTCGCAAGAAGATCGAGGCGGAACCTTCCGAGCCCCGGACCCTGCTGACCGAGCCGGGGGTCGGATACCGGCTCAAGCTGGAACCCCTCAGATGAGGCGCGCGTTCAAGTCCGATACGGCCTACCTCCTGTCGTTTTTCCTTATCGTCATCGGGATCGGGACCTTCCTCCTGCTTCTGCCCGCCTCCTGGACCGGGCGGCCGGGACGGCTCTCGCCGATCGACGCCCTGTTCACCTCGACCTCCGCGGTATGCGTGACCGGGCTTGTCACCGTGGATACCGCGGATTTCACCCGCTTCGGCCAGACCGTCATCCTGGCCCTCATCCAGGTGGGGGGCCTGGGAATCGTATCCTTCACCTCCTTCATGCTCATCCTTCCCGGCGGCAGGCTTCCCTTCCGGAGGCTCCGGACCATCCGGAGCTATTCCGTACAGGGTGTCGAGAACGATCCTCTCCGGATTTTGCGGAGCATCGTGGTTACCACCTTCCTGATCGAGTCCCTCGGGGCCGCGGCCCTGGCCCTGCAGTTCGCCCGGCTGGGCCGATCCGACCCGGTCTTCCTGGGCATTTTCCATGCCGTCTCGGCGTTCTGCAACGCGGGCTTTTCCGTGTTCCCGGACAGCCTGGAGCGCTTCAAAGGAGAGCCGGTCCTCCTGGGAACCGTCGCGGTCCTCATCGTGACCGGGGGCATCGGGTTCATCGTTCTGCAGGATATCGCGCGGAGGATCCGCGGGAAGAAACGGATCCTGAGCTATCACTCCAGGCTCATGCTCTCGATCACAGCCGTCCTGGTCCTGAGCGCCGCCGCCGCGTTCTGGATGCTGGAAAAGGACCACGCCTTTTCCGGGATGTCGAACCTGGACCGGGCGATGAATTCCATTTTCCAGTCCGTGACGCCGAGGACCGCGGGCTTCAACGCGGTCCACCAGGCCGACCTGCGCCAGCCGACCAAGTTCCTCACGATCCTCCTCATGTTCATCGGCGGTGCCCCGGGTTCCATAGCCGGGGGCGTCAAGATCGCCACGGCTTACGTGGTGCTGCTGGTGATGCTCAAGAGGGCGAACGAACGGGGGGAGATCAACTCCTTCCGGCGCCGGCTCACCCCGGAGACCATCAACGCGGCGGTCATCTACTTCATCAAGGCGGCCTTCCTTCTGATCTTCGCAGCCGGGGTGCTCAGCGTCGTGGAGGCTCCCCGGGGCGCCGACTTCGGCCACATCGCCTTCGAGGTGACCTCCGCCTTCGGGACCGTCGGGCTTTCCCTGGACTTCACTGCGGGCCTTTCTCCGGCAGGGAAGCTCGTGATCATCGGGACCATGTTCACCGGGAGGGTGGGCCTCCTGGCATTCCTGTTCCTGGGCGGTACTACCCGGGCGGGCAATTTCGTGTATCCCGAAGCGGATATCCTCATAGGGTAGGGAGATGAAACAATTCGCGATCCTGGGTCTGAGCTGGTTCGGCAAGGACGTATTGAACGAGCTTTTGGAGTTCGGCGCCGACGTCATGATCGTGGACAAGGACCGCCAGGTTATCGACGCGTACCGGGACCACCCGGTGACAGCCATCGTCATGGACATCTTGAACGAGGAGAACCTGCGCAAGGCCCTGCCCCAAGGACTGGACGGGGTGGTGATCGACATGGGGGAGAAGATCGAGGCGTCGATCCTGGCCACCAGCTACTGCCGAAAGCTCGGCATCCCCCGGATCTTCGTGAAGGCCGTCACCGAGGGTCACGCGGAGATCCTGGAGATGGTCGGCGCGACCAAGATCGTCTTCCCCAACCGGGAGGCCGCCAAGAGGATCACGCCCCTCCTGGTGTCCTCGGGCCTCCTCAACTACCTGCCGGTGTCCGGGAACCTGGTCATCGCGGAACTCGTCGTCCCGGAGCGTCTCTTCGGCCGTTCCCTGCTGGAAGCCAACCTGCGGAAGAACAACGGGATCAACCTGATCTCCGTGCGGAACGGCGAGGAGGAATACGGTCTCTTCTCACCGGAATATCGGTTCCGCCCGGGGGACGTGGCCCTGGTCTCGGGCCTGGACGAGTCCATCGAGGCCTTCGCCAATGGTCATGGAACCGCCCGGCGCGCCGGTTCCCTCATGAAGGACCTCGGGCGTCTCTTCGGGAGGAAGAAGGGGTAGTCCCCTCCGCCTTGACGGCCCGGTCGGAGGGGGCGAAAATGGAGCGCCCGGTCTTCAAGCGTCCGGGCCCGTCGGACGCGGTTCCGGTGGGATCGAAAAACCGGAGGCGCAGATGTCCCAGAAGGAAACAAGCCGGTCAGCCGGCCCGGCATCCTCCGTCATGACTCCCGAGTACTACAGAAAAGCGGCCCTCCTGGGCTTCGGCCTTTTCGGCGCCCAGCTCATGTGGATGCTCTACAACACCTACATGCCGATCTTCCTGCAGGCCGGGAGCCCGGGCTTCCGGACCGCCGCAGCGGTCCGCGGCTTCGGGCTGTCGGCCACGGTGACCGGGGTGCTGATGACCCTGGACAACATAGCCGCCTTCTTCCTCCAGCCGATCATGGGCCCGGTCAGCGACCGGACCCGGTCCCGCCTGGGCCGGCGCATGCCCTGGATCCTGGTCTTCGCGCCCCTGTCCGCCCTGGCCTTCGCCCTGATCCCCCTGGGCGTACAGCTCATACCGGCGGGGCTTTCCGGCCGGGTCTCCGAGCTGGGCGGGCCCTTCGCACTCCTGATGGGTGCCGCCCTGGTCATGGTGGTATGCATGGCCCTCTGGCGGACCCCCCTGTTCGCCCTCCTGCCGGATCTCTTCCCGTCCCCCCTGCGCTCCCAGGCCAACGCCGTGGTCAACATCATGTCCGGCATCGGCGGCATCCTGGCCTTCGTGGTCGGGGGAGCCCTGTTCGCGGTGTACCAGCCCCTGCCGTTCTGGTTCGGAGCCGCGGCCACGGTGGCCGCGGTCCTGGTGCTCTACCGGAACGTACGGGAGCCCCCGGACCTGGCCGAGGCGGCGGATGCTCCCGGGGGGCTGCGGGTCCTGGCCCGCCTGCGGGAGATACCGGCGGAGAACAAGCGGAGCCTCGTCCTCCTCATCCTGACCGTCCTCTTCTACATGGTGGGCTACATGGCCGTGGAGACCTTCTTCTCCTCCTTCGCCGTCACCCGGCTGGGGCTGGCGCCCTCCGCGGCGGCCCTGCTCCTGGCGCTGTCCTATGTCTCCTTCCTGATCTTCGCCCTGCCGGCCAGCTTCCTGGCCCGGCGCCTGGGGCGGAGGGTCACCATCGCCGCGGGGCTCCTGGTATTCGCCGCAGGCCTTCTGGTCATCTGGGCCTTTCCCGTCCTGCCCGTGGTCGCGGCGATGCTCCTGGTGGGGGGCTTCGGCTGGGCCCTGGTGAACGTGAACTGCCTTCCCATGATCCTGGACACCTCAACCTCCGAGGAGCTCATGGGAACCTATTCGGGGCTCTACTTCATAGCCACCACCCTGGCCGGAACGGTCGGCCCCATCCTGAACGGCCGCATCATCGACCTGGCCGGCCGGGACTATTCGGTGATCTTCCTGGTCTGCCCGGTCTTCTTCGTCCTGTCCTTCCTGTGCCTTTTCGGGGTCCGTACCGGGGAGGTTAAGCTTCCGGGAGGGAAGGCATGAGAGCCGGCGGCGGATCGACCGGCGAGGCCTGTCCGGATTTCGCGACGGCCCCGGGCTTCGAAGCCGCCGCCCGGGTCTTCGACGAGCAGATCCGCCGGGGCCTCCACTACGGGGCCCAGATCGAGGTCTGGCACGGGGACCGGCGGGTCCTGTCCCGGTGGGGCGGGTTCCGGGACTCCCGGGGCGCCCGGCCCGTCAAGGCCGACACCCCCTTCGCGGTCTACTCCGCCACCAAGGCCCTGACCGCGGCCTGCGTGCACAAACTGGCGGACGAGGGTAGGCTGGACCTGGACGCCCCGGTGGCCGGGTACTGGCCCGGGTTCGCCGCCCGGGGCAAGGGCGGGATCACGGTAGCCCATGTTTTATTGCACCAGGCCGGCATACCCGCCGCCGCGGACCTGCCGGAGCTCCTGGCCTGGCTGGTCCCGGGCGGTGGAGCCCGGAGGGCGGCGGCCCGGAGACCTCTGCACGCCCCGGGGGAGAAGACCCTCTACCACGCCTTCACCGGGGGCTTCGTCCTGGGCGAGGTCATCCGCCGGGTGTCCGGTCTCTCCGCGGCGGACTACCTCAGGCGGGAGTTCCTGGAACCCCTGGGCATGAAGGACAGTTTTCCGGGCCTGCCCCTGCGGGAGCTCCGCCGGGCCTCGGGCATCCACACCGCGGATCCCGCCCAGGTCGGCGCGGCCCGGGTCTTCTCGAACCCCCTGTATCGGCGCCTCTACCTGCCCGCGGCCTCCCTGAACACCAGCGCCCGGGACCTGGCCCGGTTCTACCGGATGCTGTGCGCCGGGGGAGAGCTGGGCGGCCGCCGCTGCCTCTCCCGGAATGCGGTGGAGCGGGCGACCGCGCTTTGCTGGGACGGCCCCGACTCCCAGTCGGGAATGCGGATCCGCTGGGCCCTGGGCTTCGGCCTGGGAGGCTACTCGCCCTTCCCGGACCGGGAGATCCGGCACATGGGCCGGGGGGCCACGGAGCGGACCTTCGGCCATTCCGGCCAGGGGGGCTGCGCCTTCGGCTGGGCCGACCCGCCCTCGGGCCTGGTCTTCGCCTTCACGTGCAACCGCTTCCAGGACATACCCGGAGCCCACCTCCGCTACCAGGAGCTGGCGGACGCCTGCTGGGATGCGATCGGGAGCTGAGGGCCGCCGGAAGGGACTGGACGGTCCGGGTTCCGCCCCGCATCCGGGAATTCAGTTGACAGATTCCGGAGCTCTGGGTATAACTCTTTATCGTGTACGTACACGATAAGGAAGCGTACCCGTGTCCAACCAGAACGCGACCGTCAAGGAGATAGCCCGCCTGGCCGGGGTATCCATCGGGACGGTGGATCGTGTGCTTCACGGCCGGGACGGGGTGGCCGAGGAGACCCGGGAGAACGTCGAATCCATCGTCCGGTCCCTGGGGTACCGGCCCAACGCCCTGGCCCGCCAGCTTTCCCTCGGCAAGACCTGGCTGTTCCGGGTGCTGGCCCCCAGGGCCGAACAGGACTCCGGGTATTGGGGACTCTGCCTGGACGGCATCCGGGCGGCGGCCCGGGATCTTTCCCGTTTCTCGGTTCGGACGGAGATCGTAGAGTTCGACCGGTACGACCCCGAGGGGTACCGGAGCATCCTTTCCGCCGCCCTTGAGGAGGACTTCGACGGTCTCCTCGTGGCGCCGGTGCTGCCGGCCGTGATCGGCCCGGCCCTCGGGGCCCTCCCCCCCGGGACTCCCTACGCGTTTTTCGACGCCGCCCTGGAGGGGTCGGAGCCCGCTTTTTCCATCGGCCAGGACGCGTTTTCGGCCGGCCGGCTGGCCGGGCGGCTCCTGGCGCTCCTGTCCCCCGGGGACGGCCCCCTGGCCGCGATCGACGCCCACCCCGAGGACCGCCACATCCGGCGCCGCGTGGCGGGCTTCCAATCCTTCCTGGGGCGGGAAGGGAGGCGCCGGCTGATCGTCCGGGAATGCCCGGGCTTCGAGCGGCCGGATATCCGGGCGCGCTGGTTCGAGGACATTTTCCGGGAGGAGCCCGAAACGGGCGGCCTGCTGGTGGCGAACGCCTTCGGCCACCTCGCCGGAGAGTGGCTCGCGGCGGCCGGGAAAAAAGACCGCTGCGCCGTAGTCTCCTGGGATCTCGTCCCCGCCAACGCCGCGGCCCTGAGGGACGGGCTCGTGGACTGCGTCATCTCCCAGCGGCCCCGGGAGCAGGGGCGGCTGGGCTTGGAGCGGCTGTACCGGATAGTCGCCCACGGGGACCCGGGCGGCGCGGTCACCGTGGCGACGGAAATACTTCTCAAGGAAAATTTACCCGCCCCGGAGGCGGTGGAGGTGCAATCATGAACCTGGAACGAGGCCGGGACTACGTGCTCGGGGCGGATTTCGGCACCGATTCGGTGCGGGTGGTGGTGGTGGACGCGGCGGACGGATCCGTCGCGGGGAGCGGCGTCAGTTCGTACCGGAGATGGGCCGAGGGCCTGTACTGCGATCCGGCGGCCAACCGGTTCCGCCAGCATCCTTCGGACCACATCGAGAGCCTCGAATCCGCCGCCCGGTCGGCCCTGTCCGAGGCCTCGGGCCGGGCCGGGCCCACGACGGCCTCGAAGGTCCGGGCGGTTTCCGTGGACACCACGGGATCCACCCCCTGCCTGGCGGACGGGACGGGCAGGCCTCTGGCGCTCCTGCCCGGATTCACCGAGGATCCCGACGGGATGTTCATCCTGTGGAAAGACCATACCTCCGTGGCCGAGGCGGAGCGCATCAACGCCCTGTCCCGCGGGTGGGGAGGGGAGGACTACACGAAGTACTCGGGCGGGGTCTATTCCTCCGAGTGGTTCTGGGCCAAGGCCCTCCATGTGGTGTCGGCCAACCCGGCCGTCGCGGGAGCGGCCCGGACCATCGTGGAGCACTGCGACTGGCTGTCCGCCCTCCTCGCGGGGGCGAAGGACCTGAAATCCTGGCGGCGGAGCCGCTGCGCCGCGGGCCACAAGGCACTCTGGCACTCCTCCTGGGGCGGCTACCCGCCCCCGGAGTTCCTGGCCCGCCTCCATCCCCGCCTGGCCGAGCTGGCCGGGTCCCTGGGAACCGAGACCTGGCCCGCCACCGAGGCCTTCGGGCCTCTTTGCCCGGAGTGGTCCGAGCGCCTGGGCGTGCCTGCCGGGATCCCGGTGGGGGTGGGCGCCTTCGACGCGCACATGGGGGCCGTCGGAGGGGACCTGGAGCCCGGAACCCTCCTAAAGATCATGGGCACCAGCACCTGCGACATCATGGTGGGACCCAGATCCGGGGACGGCAAGGAAAACCTGGTGCGGGGTATCTGCGGCCAGGTGGACGGCTCCGTGATCCCCGGGATGATCGGGTACGAGGCAGGGCAGTCCGCCTTCGGGGACGTGTTCGCCTGGCTTCGGGGCGTCCTGGCCTGGCCTCTGCGCAACCTGCCGGGCATCGACCCGGACCAGGCCGGCCGCATGGAGGAGGCCCTCCTGCCCCTCCTGGAGGCGGCCGCCGCGAAGGTCGATCCCGAACGGTCGGGTCTCACGGCCCTGGACTGGCTCAACGGCCGGCGCACCCCGGACGCGGACCAGTCCCTGCGGGGGGCGATCTACGGGATCACCCTGGGCACCGACGCCCCCGCCCTGTACCGGTCCCTCATCGAGGCGGCGGCCTTCGGCTCCCGGGCCATCGTGGAGCGGATGCGCCAGGAAGGCCTCCGGATCGACCGGGTGGCCGCGGTGGGCGGAGTGGCCAAGAAGAGCTCCCTGGCCATGCAGATCTCCGCGGACGTCCTGGGGATGGAGATTGCGGTGAGCTCCAGCGAGCAGTCCTGCGCCCTGGGTGCCGCCATGTTCGCGGCCGTCGCAGCCGGCCTCTACCCCGACATCCTTTCCGCCCAGGCAGCCCTGCGCGCCCCGGTGGAGAGGGTCTGGAAGCCCGACCCCGGACGCAGCGCCGTCTACGACCGTCTCTACCGGAAATACCTGGCCCTCGGCGCCTACGCCGAGCGGGCCGCCAAGGAGTGAGCCGTGATCGAACTGAAAAAATACGACTTCTGGTTCGTGACCGGGAGCCAGGACCTCTACGGTCCGGAAACCCTGCGCAAGGTGGACGAGCATTCCAAGGCCATGGCCGAGGGCCTCGACGCGGTTGCCCCCTGCCGCCTTGTGTGGAAACCCGTGCGCAAGGGCCCGGATGCCATACTGGAGCTGATGCGCCAGGCCAATGCCGATCCGGCCTGCGCCGGGGTGGTGACATGGATGCACACCTTCAGCCCTTCCAAGATGTGGATCTCCGGGCTCCTGGAACTCCGGCGCCCCCTGTGCCACCTCCATACCCAGTACAACCGCGACATCCCCTGGTCGAACCTTGATATGGACTTCATGAACCTGAACCAGTCCGCCCACGGCGACCGGGAGCACGGCTACATCGGGGCTCGACTCCGTCTGCCGCGCAAGGTGATCGTCGGCCACTGGGAGGAACCCTCGGTCCGCGAGCGCCTGGCCGGCTGGATGCGCGCGGCGGCGGCCTTCCAGGACGGCCGGTCCCTCCGGGTGGCCCGATTCGGGGACAACATGCGGGAGGTGGCCGTCACCGAGGGAGACAAGGTCGAAGCCCAGGCCAAGTTCGGCTGGTCCGTCAACGGGTGGGGCGTGGGCGAGCTCGTCCGGGCCGTGGAGGGAATCGGGGACGCCGAGGCCGACCGCCTGGTCCGGGAGTACGGCGAGCGCTACGAAGTCGCCCCGGACGCCCGGTCCGGGGAGGGGGGGAAGCGGGTGCGGGAACAGGCCCGCATCGAGCTGGGGCTCCGGGCCTTCCTGTCCGGGCCGGGCAGGCCTTTCGGGGCCTTCACCACGACCTTCGAGGACCTCCACGGCCTTCCCCAGCTGCCCGGCCTCGCGGTCCAGCGCCTGATGGCGGAGGGCCTGGGGTTCGGCGCGGAGGGGGACTGGAAGACAGCCGCCCTTGTGCGGGCCATGAAGGTCATGGCCGCGGGACTGCCCGGGGGAACCACCTTCATGGAGGACTACACCTACCACCTGGAGCCGGGGCGTCAGCTCGTGCTGGGCGCCCACATGCTGGAGATCTGCCCGAGCGTGGCCGCCGGCCGGCCCCGCCTGGAGGTCCATCCCCTGGGCATCGGCGGCAAGGCCGACCCGGCACGGCTGGTCTTCGACGGGGACACGGGACCGGCGCTCAACGCGACCCTGGTCGACCTGGGAGACCGGTTCCGGATGATCGTGAACCAGGTCCAGGCCGTGGAAGCCCCGGCTCCCATGCCGAAGCTCCCGGTGGCCCGCGTCCTCTGGCGGCCCCTGCCGGACCTGCCCCGGGCCGCGGAGTCCTGGATCCTGGCCGGAGGGGCGCACCACACGGGATACTCGCGGGTTGTGAGGACCGAGTGGCTCCGGGACTGGGCGGAGATGGCGGGGATCGAGTTCCTCCTCATCGGCGAGGGCACGGACCCCGAGGATATCCGAAAGGAGATACGCTGGAACGAGGCCGCCTGGCGTCTGGGCGCGAGGTAGGGGGGATAAAAAGACCGCCGCCCTCGGGAGGCACGGGGCGGCGGGATGGGGGCGCCGGACGGAATCGTTCGGCGCTTTATTTAGCAGCTCGCCCGCTTGGCGGCCCCGTCCTTTCCGGACTTGCCGCGTCCCGCCTCGAACACCCGCTGGAGCAGGCAGAAGAGGAAGACCAGGAACCCGATGGCGATGCGGGTCCACCAGGAATTCAGGGTTCCCTGGAACATGATGAGCACCTGGATGGTGCCGTATACCAGGACTCCGAACACCGTTCCCACCACGCCGCCGACGCCCCCGGTGAGCAGGGTACCTCCGATGACGACCGTGGCGATGGCGTCCATCTCCATTCCCCGTCCGTTCAGGGCGTAGCCGGCCAGGGTGTAGAAAGAGAACACGATTCCCGAGAGGGCGGAGCAGAAGCCCGAGATCGCGTAGATGCCGATCTTCGTGCGGGCCACGGGGAGGCCCATGAGGACTGCGGACTGTTCGTTCCCGCCTATCGCGTAGATCGTTCGCCCGAACTTGGTGGACTTCAGGATGAAACCCCCTGCGGCCACGACCGCCAGGGCGATGATCACGCTCGGGGATACGCTGTTGGCCGTCTCGGCGGGAATCCGCGCGTTCGCCATCCCCTGCCAGAACCCGTTTTTTATGCCGATGGCGTCGATGCTCACCACGTAGCACAGGCCCCGGGCCAGGTAGAGCCCCGCGAGGGTGACGATGAAGGGCGGGAGGGTGAAGGCGTGGATGATGTACCCCATGAAGGCACCCAGGCCGAGTCCCACCGCCAGGACGGTCCCTATCACGAGGACCGGCTCCCAGCCCGCCCGTTCCAGGAGGTAGGAGGAGAGCATGGTGGACAGGGCGAGCATGGAACCCACCGAGAGGTCTATGCCTCCCGCCACGATGACCAGGGTCATGCCGACGGCCAGCACCAGGAGGTAGGCGTTGTCGATGAACAGGTTGAGGAAGTTCTGCAGGGAGAAGAATCCGGGAAAGGAGACGGATCCCGCCGCGAACATGAGCAGGAACAGGCCCAGGGTGACAAGGGAGGGCAGGTTCCTCAGGTTGAACGCTCCGCTCCGCCTCATGCCGCCGCCTCCTTCCCGCCCGCGGATCCCCGGCCCAGGAAGCCCGCCATGGAGGACCGGAGCCTGGGGGACTGCAGGAGGCTCACGACCCAAACGACCAGGGCCTTCACCAGGAAGGCTATCTCGGGCGGCACGTTGAAGGCGTAGATCGTCGTGGTCAGGGTCTGCACGATGAGGGCGCCCACCATGGACCCCATGAGGTAGAACTTCCCGCCTGTCATGGACGTCCCGCCGAGCACCACGGCCAGGATGGCGTTCATCTCGTAGCCGTCCCCCGCGTTGTTGCCGTCCGCGCTCATCACCGTGGAGCAGACGACCAGCCCGGACACCCCGGCGCAGAAGCCCGAGAAGGTGTAGACCCAGAACACGAGGTTCTTGGCGTTGATCCCGGCGAAGCGCGCCGCGGTCGGGTTGATGCCCACGGCCTCGATGAACAGGCCCAGGGCTGTCCTGCGGGTCACCAGCATGGTCGCCAGGAGCAGGAAGGCCACCATGTACAGGGAGAACGGCAGGCCCAGGAGGTAGCCCTGGCCGAGGAGGGCGAAGGGCTTGGCGTAGAGCCAGACGACCATGGCGTTCGTTGTCACCATCGCGATTCCCCGGCCCGCGACCAGGAGTATGAGGGTCGCGATCACGGGCTGCATTCCGATGCGGGACACCAGGAGACCGTTCCACATCCCCGCCAGGGTTGCGACGAGCACCGCCGCGGCCATGGCCAGGAAAATCGGGTTCTTCGGGACGCCCTTCAGGTCCCCGCCGATCAGCATGGCCACGACGCCGGCGGAAATGGCCACTACCGACCCGACGGAGATGTCGACCCCCTTGGTCGCGATGACCAGGGTCAGGCCGATGGCGAGGAACATGATGGGCGCGGAGTTCTTGAGGATGTCGATCACGTTGCCGTATAGGTGCCCTTCCTTGATCTCGACCCGGAAGAAGTTGGGCGTGAAGAAGAGGTTGAAGCACATGAGGAGCACGAGGGCGGCCAGGGGCCAGAAGATCTTCTTCCGTGCGAGGTTCCGTAGGAATGCCATGCTACCTGCCTCCCGCTATGGTGCGCATGATGCCCGATTCGGTCATCTCCGGCCCTGCCAGCTGGGCCACCAGGGCCTTGTCCTTGAAGACCGCCACCTTGCTGGAGCAGCGGAGGACCTCCTCGAATTCGGAGGATATGAACAGGAGGCCCAGCCCGGCGCGGCTGAGGTTCAGGATCTGCTCCATGATCTCCAGCTTGGCCCCGACGTCTATGCCCCTCGTCGGCTCGTCGAGGATGAGGATGCTCGGATCCGTGGCGAGCCAGCGGGCCAGCATCACCTTCTGCTGGTTCCCCCCCGAGAGCTGCTTCGCCTCCCCCGAGGCTCCGGCCGTCTTGATCCCGAGCTCCCGGATCAGCCGATCCGCGATCTCGAGCTGTTTCTTGGGCGAGATGAACCGGAAGGCTCCGCGCTTGGTCTGCAGGGCCAGGATGAGGTTCTCCCGGATCGAGAGCTCCGCGAAGATGCCCTCGTCCTTTCGGTCCTCGGAGCAGAACCCGATGCCCAGGGCCATCGCGGCCCGGGGGGATCCGATCTGCGCCGGCTTTCCCTTCACGGCGATCTCGCCGCAGTCGGCCTTGTCGATCCCGAACAGGAGCCGTGCGGTCTCCGTCCTTCCCGACCCGAGGAGCCCCGCCAGGCCGAGGACCTCGCCGCCCTCCAGGTCCAGGTCGAAGGGCGCCACGCCTCCCCGCCGCCCCAGGCCCCGGGCGCGCAGGAGTTCTCCCGCCGAGGCGGAGGCCGCCCGGGCTTTCGCGTCCTCCCCGGGGGATGCCTGGCTGAACTCGGAGAGCTCCTTGCCCAGCATCTTGGCCACCAGCTCCAGCTTGGGGAGCCTGGCGGCTTCGTATTCTCCGATGAACTCGCCGTTCTTGAGGATCGTGATCCGGTCCGCGATCTGGTAGGTCTGGTCCAGGAAGTGGGTGATGAAGAGGATGGCCATGCCTTCGTCCCGGAGCTTCCGGACGACCTTGAAGAGCTGGGCGACTTCACGCTCGTCGAGGCTCGAGGTCGGTTCGTCCAGCACGAGGACCTTGGCCGACGAGTCCAGGACACGGGCGATGGCCACCATCTGCTGGACGGCGATCGAGCAGGTCGCCAGGGTCTTCGTGACGTCCACCGCCAGGTTGAGCCTTCCGAGTACCTCCTGGGCTTTCCCGCGCATGGCTTTCCAGTCGATGCGTCCGAGGCGCAGGGGTTCCCGGCCGATGAAGATGTTTTCGGCCACCGAGAGGTTGGGACAGAGGTTGATCTCCTGGTACACCGCGTTGATCCCGAGCTTCCGGGCGGCCAGGGGGGAGTCGGGTCGTATGGGCCGGCCTTCCAGGAGCATCTCCCCCCCGTCATGGCGGTACACGCCGGTGAGCACCTTCACGAGGGTGGACTTGCCCGCGCCGTTCTGTCCCATCAGCGCGTGCACCTCGCCCTTCCACAAGCGGAAATCCACGCCGGACAATGCCAGGACGCCCGGGAATTCCTTGCTGATCTTCTTCATCTCCACGATCGGAGCTCTGTCGGACATCGGCTTCCTCCAGCGGGTATGGCGGCCGGGGCATCCCGGGTACCCGGGACACTCGGCGCTTCGGACGGAACGGGCGGCCGTCCCCGGGCATGCGGGAGGCGCGGAACGGGATATGCCCGTCCGCGCCTCCCGCGCCCGCCGTTTTTAAATTCTTGCGGTCGAAATCAGTACTGGCGGGTCGGCAGGGCCGCCGCGGCGTTGGACTCGTCGAAGATGCCCTCGATCGTCCAGATCCGGGCGGGGAGCTTCTTCCCGTCCCGGAGGTCCCGGACGGCCTGCACCGCCTGGGGCCCGAGCAGGGGGCTGCACTCGATGGAGGCGTTCATCTCCCCCGCCACCATGGCCTCGAAGGCGCCCTTCACGGCGTCCACTCCTACGATGATGATGTCCTTGCCGGGCTTGAGGCCGGCTTCCTTGATGGCCTGGATGGCGCCGAGGGCCATCTGGTCGTTGTGGGCGTAGAGGACCTGGATGTTCTTGTCCGCCTTCAGGAAGGCTTCCATGACCTGCTTGCCTTCGGAGCTGGTGAAGTTGCCGGTCTGGGAGCGGGTCAGGATCCAGTTCGGATGGGTCTTCATCACCGTGGCGAACCCGGTCTTGCGGTCGATGGCGGGCGCCGACCCGGTGGTGCCCTGGAGTTCGACGATGTTGATCTGCTTCTTGCCGTCGTCCATGCCCTTCTTCTTGAGGTAGTCGGCCAGCCAGGTCCCGGCCTTCTCGCCTTCCTTCACGAAATCGGATCCCATGATGGTGAGCCGGAGGTGGCGGTCGGAGGCCTGGACGTCCCGGTCGATCATGATGACGGGGATTCCGGCCCTCTTGGCTTCCTCGAGGACGGGGCCGTATCCGGTCTCGACCAGGGCCGTGAAGACGATGCAGTCGACCTTGCGGGCGATGAAGGAGCGCAGGGCCTTGATCTGGTTCTCGGGCTTCTGTTGGGCGTCCGAGTAGATCAGGGTGAAGCTCGTGTCCTCGAGGAACGAGTTCTGCACGGAGATGGTGTTGGCCGTGCGCCATTCGCTCTCGGAGCCGATCTGGGAAAATCCGACGACCCAGTGCTTGGGCGCCGCGAACGCGGCCGCGGCGAACAACGCCAGCACGGCCATCAACACTGCCACTTTCTTCATGTCGAATTCCTCCTTGGAGATATCTCGTCGCTATCACGCGACACCGCTCCCGTCCGCGATGGCGGCCCGGGAAATCGCCCGCGGCCCCGGACGACGCCGGAACCCCGCACGGACTATCCGATCCTTGCTGTGCTGCCTTCCGCCTCCTTCCGGGTACGTCTACTTCTGGACATTGAGGAACTTGTAGAGGTTCTTGTTGGCCAGGACGTCCGCGATCGTGAAGGTGAGCGGCCCGATTACCTTCACGATCGCGCCCTCGGCGTTCATGAGGGTGATCGTGTTGTTGATCGCGATGATCTTGACCTTGCCCTTGACGTCCAGCACGTCCCCGTACTTGATGTCCCGGGAGTCGCCGTCCGCGGTCATGTAGATCTGTCGTCCCAGGTACTCGACCACCGTGAGCCT
>JBFZER010000315.1:0-3636 GCA_041306765.1 Spirochaetota bacterium
CCGGACTACCGGGCCTGCGTGGACATCAGCACCCAGTCGGCCCTCCGGAAGATGATCCTCCCCGGGATCATCGCGGCTGTGACCCCGGTCCTGGTCGGGGTCCTGGGGGGCATCCCCATGCTGACAGGCCTCCTGGCGGGGGTGACCCTGACCGGGGTGCTCCTGGCCATCTTCATGAGCAACGCCGGAGGGGCCTGGGACAACGCCAAGAAGCTCATCGAGGGACGGCCCGGCGGGGCCGGCAAGGGCTCCGGGGCCCACAAGGCCGCCGTGGTCGGGGACACCGTGGGGGATCCCTTCAAGGACACCGCGGGGCCCGCGCTCAACATCCTGATCAAGCTCATGTCCATCATCGCCCTGGTCATCGCGCCGATCCTTCGGGACCTGCGGTAGACATAGATAAGGAGACGAACATGGCAGACGAGAAACACCTGTACCTCATCATCCATCCCAACCATTCCCTGATCGCCAGCGGCCTGGAGCCCGAGCACTTCGCCAAGCACTACGTCCAGGGCTCCACCCGGTACTTCGAGGGGCGCCTGATCTTCGTGGAGATCGACCCGGCCTTCCGCCACCCCTACTTCGACATCGACTCCGCCTTCTCCCAGCTCGTCCCCCACGAGGACGGCCGGCCCAAGGCCACCAAGTTCATCAAGAGCTACCGTACCCTGGAGCACGTGGACTACTCGGCACTGGGCCAGCTGTTCATCTGCAACTCCCTGGGGGAGTTCGTGGCCCTGGAGTCCTCGGAGTACGATCCCAAGGTGGAGGGCGACGACCTGTCCATCATCCTGGAGATCAACCCCATCAAGATGATGGTCCTGACCAAGTTCAACTTCATCGAATATTCGAAGTACATCACGGACCCCCACCAGCCCAAGGGCGCCCCCTGCATGTTCTACACCCAGCTGGACTTCAACTCCGACGACTTCCTGGCGGAGTTCGACGAGAATCCCTTCATCCGCTGCTTCGTGCCGGGCATACACCCCGCCCGCCTCCGGGCCGCCATCCAGGAAGTCCGGAACACCCCGGGCAAGAACGTGAAGGGCCTGTCCCTGGACTGCCCTTACGACAAGATCTCCTACAAGTTCCTGCGCCACGGCTTCATGTTCGCCGCCCAGTCCGGATACAAGTACTACCCCCTGAAGTCCCTGGAGGACGTGGAGCGGGACTGGTACAAGTTCTGGAAGAATCTATAAGCGGGTACCAGGAACCAGGCGGGGAACCGGCGTGAACGTGTTCCGGCGCCCGATCGAAACGGGGGAGATCGCCTCGGAGGCCGACCTCAAACGGGCGTTCCGGGCCCTGGCCCTCCGCCTGCATCCGGACACCTGCCTGGCCGGCGATGCCGCCGAGCGGTTCCTGCGGCTCCGCCGGGACTACGACGAGGCCCTCCGGGAGCGGGGCTGGGATCGCCCGCCCCCCGCTCCCGGGGAGCCCTTCTCCTTCGAGGCCTGCGTGGAGCTCTTCGGGGAGCTCGTGGGCGGAAACTTCCCCGCGGATCCCCGGGTCAGCCGGACGAATCGGTCCTACCGCCGGCGGGCGGAGCGGCTGGACTCCCTCCTGGGGAGCCTGGGGGACGGCTACGCCGGCCTCTTCCGGAAGGCCGAGGGGGAGCTCGAGACCCTGCGGGGGGATGACATCGTCGACAACCCCGATTTCAACCTGGTGAAGATCTTCCTGTGCAACCTCTACGACTGGCTCTCGTCCCGGCACCGGTTCTCCGGCCACTACGTCCGGACAGCCTATCCCCGGGTCCGGGAGATCCTGGACCGTCGGGGCTGTCCCGCCTCGGCCCGGTTCCTGGAATTCCTCATGGCCGGGGGGAACCGGAGCGCGGGGGCGTACCGGGGCTAGGGGCGCTGGACGTAGTCCGCGGCTCCGAACAATCCCAGGGTTCCGGTCCTCCACTCCTCGTGGGCCTCCAGGACCAGGCGCTCCGCCTCTTCCCAGGATTCCGCCCGGGGTCCCGGCAGGTGCCGGTTGGTGGAGTTGCCGAAGACGATGGTGCGGCAGCCCTGCGCCCGCAGGCTCTCCACGTTGGCCGGAGAGTCGTCGATGTAGACGTGTGCGCCCACGGCGCCCTTGTCCTTCATGAAGCAGAGGTCCCAGTAGGGGATGGCGTGGGCGTCCAGCCAGTCTATCGTCTGGGAGATGGCTTCCTTGTGGAAGTACTTCAGGAACAGACGGTGGGTGATGATGCGGATGCGGATCCCCCGCTCGGACAGCTTGCGCAGGGTCGCCGAGGCTCCCTTCACGGGGGGCAGGATCCGGAATAGATCGCGCTGGGTGACGGCGAAGCGGTGGAGCTTCTCATAACCCCCGAACTCGTCCAGCCCCCATTCGGAAAGTCCGTAGGATACCTCCGTGGGCAGAGATTCCACGGGCCGATCCAGCCACTCCGCCGCGATCCCCCGCATGACTTTGTAGAAATCCCCCACCACGCCGTCCAGGTCCACGCCCAGGATGAAACTGCTCTCGTCCATACCCGCCAGTATGGCGCGGCCGGAGCTGTCCGTCCACTCCTTGAAGGCCGGAAGATCGTCGAGCTTGACAACACCCGAAATCGAATTACTATTACCGTAGGAGTAATACCATGAGAGTAACGGAAAAAGGTCAGGTGACCATTCCCCAGACAGTGCGTGAGGCATTGGGTATAGGCCAGGGCAGCGAGGTTGAATTCGAAATCAAGGGCGATCATGCCCTGCTTCGCAGGGTGTATTCCCCGGATCAGGTCTCCGAGCAACTGACAAGATACCGGGGCAGTGCCGATGCGGGGCTCGGCACCGATGAAATACTGGCCCTGACCCGCTCATGAACGCCGTTCTGGTGGATTCCAGCGTTGTTCTGGATCTGTTTACCGCGGATGCTCGGTACTGTGAACGATCCACGGGATTGTTGTCGTTCTGGGGTGCCACCCATGAACTATGCATCAACGATATCGTGTACGCGGAGGTATCCGTCGGCTTCGGCAGGATAGAACTGTTGGACCGGGCACTGGCCGGTTCCGGTTTCCGGCATCTGCCTATCCCCAAGGAAGCGCTCTTCCTGGCGGGAAAGGCGTTTCTGGGTTACCGACGCCGGGGGGGAGCCAAACTCGCGCCCCTGCCGGACTTCTTCACCGGGGCCCATGCCGCCGTCGCGGGCATTCCCTTGCTTACCCGGGACCCGGTTCGCATCCGGGCCTGTTATCCAACGGTTCGCATCCTGGAACCCTGATCACCGCTGACGTAAAATCCCACAACCTGCTGGGTCCTCGGCTGCGTTGGACCGGCGCAGCCCGGAGATGATACCATGGGCCTCCAGGAGGCCCCCATGAACCTGAACCGCCCCGAGCTGACCGACCAGGCCCTCTCGATCCTCAGAAATCCGGATACCTTCCAGTGGTACTTCATCCCCCTTCTGGCCTTCGTTGTTTACATCTACTTCAATGAAATCCAGAGGAAGAACTGGAAAGGGGTGGCAGCGGGTCTCTCGCTCTACATGGTCCACTGGCTCTACGAGATCGCCAACGCCCTGATCCAACATTTTTCCGGCCACGCCCTCTGGACGGTGCCGGCGGGCACGTCCTTCCTGCTCCTGGTCGGGGTGGGATGGGAACTCTCCATGATGTTCGCCGTCGCGGGGCTGATCTTT
>JBFZER010000316.1:0-6848 GCA_041306765.1 Spirochaetota bacterium
CATCTCGACACGACGAAGGTGGAGGAGTTCCGGAGCCAGGGCGCCCAGGCCTTCGTGGAGGCGAGCGCCCAGGCCAAGCTCATCTCCAAGCGCAGGGCGGAATTCGTGAAGCGCGTCCTCATCGAGCGCTTCGGGGTGGAGCCGGAGCGGGTCGTCACCGAGGGGCGGGGCTGGGACCAGCCCGTGGACGCCCAGGATCCGGGCGCGAACCGCCGCGTCGAGGTCCTGTTCCTGAGCTTCGAGTAGGCGGCGGACATGAAAAAACGCCGCGCATCCCAAGGCCGCCTCATCGTTCCGCTCGTCGCCGTAGCGGCGTTCCTCGCCTTCAACCTGGCCCGGGATCGTCCCCCGGAACCGCCGGCTTCCCCCCCCGCCGCCTCCGAGGATACCTACGCCCTCCGGTTCGGAGAGGGCTTCGTCCCGCAGTACGCGTCCCGGGACGACCTGGGCATCTCCGTCGTGCTGGCGGTTGACGTATCGGGCTCCATGTCGAGCCCTCCCGCCACGGGGGGGGCGCCGAAATACCGGCAGGCCTCCGAGGCTTTCGGACAGGTCGTGGAGGTCCTCGCGCGCCTTGTGCGGGACTCGCCGAAGGACCAGATCATCAAGGCGGGGGTCCTGGTCTTCAACGGCGAGGTACGGCCGGTTTTCCCCCTGTCCGTGCTCGATGCGGCCGGCCTCGAAAGGCTCCGCTCCCTCCTCGGAAATCCCGAGACCTTCCGGCCCGAAGGGTCCACGGCCATCGGAACCGCCCTGGAGCGGGGCGTGGAGTGGCTTGCCCAGTCGGGCACCATCCTCCGATCGGTCATCGTGGTCACCGACGGCGACAACCGGGCCGGCGTGGATCCGTCCTGGGTGCTTTCGGCGGTCTACAACAACCGGAACACGGCCTCGACCCCGGACTACCCGGTGTCCACGGGCTCCACCCTGGTTTCTTTCATCGGGTTCGACATCGACGCGGGGCGGTTCCGGCCGCTGGAGCGCTACGGAGCCCGGGTCACCTCCGCCTCGGACCGGGCACAGCTGGCGGCGGTGCTCTCGAACCTCCTGGAAGCGGACATCCGGAAGCTGGAGTCGGCCGATTCCGCCCCGGGGGGCAAACGATGAAGGGGTACGGCGAGGAGAGGGGCGGTTCCGGCGCATTCAAGCCGCTTCTGGCCGCAGCGGGGGGCGGGATCCTCTTCGCCGCCTCCTGGCTGGCGCTCGGGGTGCCCCTGCTGTACAGCGCCCTCGCGGGGATCGCGGGGTACGGCTCCCTCTGGCTCCTGGTCGGAGCCGTCGGCGGGAAGGCGCCGTCCTCCCCGGGTTCGTACGTCGACAAGGAGCTCGCGGCCCGGACCTCCGCGGAGGCCGCCGCCCGGGCGGGGGAACTCGAGGCCGCCATCGCTGCGCTCCCTCCCCGGGATCCCCTGCTGCCCCGGTTCCGCCGCCTGGCCGAACTACTCCGCGCCATCGGCCGGGACGTGGACGCCGATCCGAAGGACGCCGAGTCCGCGTCCGTGTTCCTGGGTCTCCAGGGAAGCACCGGCTCGCGCCTGGCCGCCCTGTGCCGGGCCCTCGGTCAGCAGGGCGTCTCCCGGGAACAGGCAGAAGCGGCCCGAACCCGGGTCGCCGCGGCCCTCGACCGGCTGGTGAAGGCCTTCGAAGACCACCTGGCCCACCTCCAGGAAGACAACCTGGCCGAGCTCGCGTCGGAGCTGGAAATCCTGGATCAGAGCCTGGGGCTGGAGGACGAGTTCGAGCGGTTGAGGCGCGGCGGCGGGACCGACGGAACCGCCTAGTCGTCAGGAAGCCGATTCGCCGGCGGGCGGTTCCCTCGGGCAAGGTGCCTTCCCGGCGGCCGGATCCGTCTTCAGGTCACTTCCCCGCCAGCAGGGGGAAGATCCCCAGCAGGGCTTCCCTGCCCGGGCCGGGAGGGCAGGCGTCCCGGGCGGCCGCCTCCGCCCGCGCCAGGAGCGCGGCAGCCTTGGCCTCGGATTCCTCCAGGGCTCCCGTTGCGACGATCGCAGCTATGGCCTCCTCCACCGCGGGGTCCCGGACGCCCCCGGCCCGGGCCCGGGCGAAGAAGCCCGGCAGCCGGGCGGGAAGGGACGGGTCCCGGACGCAGGCCCGGATGACAGGAAGACTCTTCTTGCCCTCCACGATGTCGTCCCCCCGTTCCTTGCCGGGGTTGCCGGCGCGCAGGTTCCGGACGTCGTCCAGGATCTGAAAGGCCACCCCGGCTTCCTCGAAGGCCCGTACCAGGGCATCCGCTGCTTCCTCCGGGGCGCCGCCGCAGAGGGCTCCGATCCGGGCGGCCAGGCCGGAGAGGGCTCCGGTCTTGAGGGAGCACATGAGCAGGTACTCCCGCTCCGTGGGGATCCGGGAGGGGTCCCGGTGCCAGGCTATGTCCAGGGTCTGGCCCAGGTGGACCCGGCGGAGCTGGGAGGCATATGCGCCGTAGAGCCGGACCCGCAGGCCCGGGTCGGGGACCCGCTCCTCCAGGAGGGCCAGGGGCAGGAAATACATCAGGTTTCCGCCGTTTACCGCAGCGTCCACGCCGTGGACCCGGTGGACCGCGGGCCCGCCCCGGCGGACCTCGGCCCCGTCCTCGATGTCGTCCACGATCAGGGTTCCGTTGTGCACGATCTCCGGCAGGGGGGCCAGGGCAAGGGCCAGGTCCCCGGGGCCGAAGGCCCGGGCCGCGAGCACCTGCAGCAGGGGCCTCCACCGCTTCCCGCCCCGGTCCAGGAGTTCCCGGCCCGGGGCCGTCACCGCCCGCCGGTCCGGCTCCGCCGGCAGCGCGTCCAGGGGGCCGAACCGGCTCTCAAGCCACCGGTCCGAGGGGATTTCCGGGAGCTCCCGGGAAAGCTCGGCTTCTATCTTTGCCAGGATTTCCGTATACTCTGCTCGCATAGGGCATTCTAGCAGGCCCGGCGGAATGGCAGAAGAGCCTGGCGCCGGGACGGAAGGCGGAAGATGTCGGGGAACAGCTACGAAAAGCCGGACCACTGGACCCTCAAGGCCCGGAGCGAAGGCTACCCGGCCCGGTCGGTGTACAAGCTCGCGGAGATGCAGGAGAAGTCCCGGCTTCTCAAGCCGGGCATGCGGGTCCTGGACATCGGGGCCGCCCCGGGCAGCTGGTCCCTCTGGGTCCTGCGGTTCCTGAAAGGCTCGGGCTTCCTGGCCGCCGTGGACCTGTCCCCCCTGGGCATCAAGGCTCCCTTCGGCAACTTCTTCTTCCTCCAGGGGGACCTCTACGACCCCGCCGTCCGCTCGGCTCTGGCGGAGAGGGGACCCTACGGCCTCATCCTCTCCGACGCCGCGCCCTCCACCACCGGGGACCGGACCGTGGACACCGGCCGGTCCGAGGCCCTCGTGGAGGCGGTCATCGGATACGCGGACGCCTTGCTGGCCCCGAAGGGCCATCTCGTGGCCAAGCTGTTCCAGGGCGGAGGCGAGCGGGACCTGCTGACGGCCCTGCGGGGGCGCTTCGAGACGGCCCGGGGCTTCAAGCCCAGGGCCTGCCGGGCGGAGAGCTTCGAGACCTACCTGCTCGGGCTGGGGAAGAAAGCCTGACCGCGTTTCCCGGATCGATCCGACAGGATGAACAAGATTTTCGAAGGATGTGCGGGATAAAAATGGAGGAAAGATGGGAGATCCGGAAAATACGGGACGGGCACTCAAGGCCGCGATCCGAAGGGGAGGCCGGACTTTGATGATTCTGCCGGCGGCGATGCTCGTTCTCGCGATCGGGGGCTGGGCCCTGCTCCGGTCCTGGAGTCCGGGGGTGCCGAAGCCGATTCTGGACGCGGAGGGAAGGCCGGTGCCGGGGGCGATCTCCGAGAAGATCTTCGTGGAGATAGGCGGGATCCGGCAGGGCATGTTCATCCGTTCCGCGGACCCGGACAACCCCGTGCTCCTGTTCCTCCACGGCGGGCCGGGGATGCCCGAGTACTTCCTGGACGAGCTCAAGCCGACGGGTCTGGAAAGCCGTTTCACCGTCTGCTGGTGGGAGCAGAGGGGCGCCGGCCTTTCCTACTCCCCCGGAATGGACCCGGAGACCCTGACCGTGGACCGCCTGGTCTCGGACGCCCTGGAGGTCACGGACTACCTGCGTTCCCGCTTCAAAAAGGAAAAGATCTTCCTCCTGGGGCATTCCTGGGGGAGCTTCCTGGGAATCCGGGCCGCCGCCCGGTCCCCGGAAAAGTACCACGCCTACATCGGCGCCGCCCAGGTGGCGGACCAGGCGGAGTCCGAGAGGCAGGCGTACTCGTTCATGCTGGACCGGTACATGGAGACGGGGAACGAGAAGAAGCTCCGCAAGCTCTGGAAGTACCCTGTCCTCGACTCGGGGGAGGAAATTCTTCTGGCCTACGCCGGCTCCCTCCTGCGGGACGAATCCATGCACGAACTCGGCATCGGAACCACCCATACCATGAAATCCGTGGTCACCGGGATCTTCCTTCCGGTGTGGATGAGCCGGGCCTACACCCTGCGGGAAAAGGCGAATATCTGGCGGGCCAAGGCCTTCCTGGCCGGGTCCACCGACCTCCGCAGGCGGATGCTGACCGCCCGGCCCGACGCGGAGATCCTGGGCCTGGACATGCCGGCCTACTTCCTGAGCGGCCGCCACGACCTCACGGCGTCCTGGGTTCTCGCGAAACGGTACCTGGAAAAGCTTGACGCTCCGGTGAAGGGGTTTTACAGCTTCGCCGACTCGGCCCACAGCCCGATGTTCGAGGAGCCCCGGAAATTCCTGCGGATCCTGACCGAGGACGTGCTGGCCGGGACCGCGGGCCTGGCGGACCGGGATTAGCCGCCGGCAATCGGCGCATCTAGGGAGGAAGGAATGAGCAGGATCAAGGACGAGAACCTTCACGAGTCGGGACGGCGGAAGATCGAGTGGGTCAAGCCCCGGATGCCCGTGCTGAGCGGCCTGGCCCGGGAACTGGCGGGGACCTTCAAGGGCGTCTCCGTGGCCATGTCCATCCACCTGGAGGCCAAAACCGCCTACCTGGCGGAGGTCCTGGTGGGCCTGGGTGCCGAGGTGGCGATCACGGGGTCCAATCCCCTGTCCACCCAGGACGACGTGGCCGCCGCCCTGGCCCGGACCGGGGCCCGGGTCTTCGCCTGGCACGGGATCTCCCCGGCGGACCAGGAATCCTGCATCCAGGAGGTGCTCTCCCTGGATCCGGACCTGGTCCTGGACGACGGCGGAGACCTGACCGTGACCCTTGCCCGCCGGGGCGGGGTTTCCAAGGTCCGGGCCATCACCGAGGAGACCACCACGGGGATCCAGCGCCTCCGGGCCCTGGCCCGGGAGGGCAGACTTCCCGCGCCGGTCATAGCCGTGAACGACGCCCAGTCCAAGAGCCTCTTCGACAACCGCTACGGCACCGGGCAGTCCAGCTGGGACGGGATCATGCGGACCACGAACCTGACGGTCTGCGGCAAGACCGTGGTGGTGGCGGGTTTCGGCTGGTGCGGCCGGGGTCTGGCCCTCCGGGCCCGGGGTCTGGGAGCCAACGTCGTCGTCACCGAAGTGGACCCGATCAAGGCCATGGAGGCCCACTTCGACGGCTTCCAGGTCATGACCATGGAAAAGGCAGCCGCCCTGGGGGACATCTTCGTGACCGCCACGGGGAACACGAACATCGTCGATTCCCGGCATTTCGGACTTTTGAAGGAAGGCTGTATCCTGTGCAACGCGGGGCACTTCGACGTGGAGGTCCAGATGAAGGAACTCGGGGCCTACGCCAAGGGCTTCCGGGTGGTCCGGCCGAACGTCCGGGAGTACGACCTGCCCTCGGGCCGGAAGGTCTATGTCCTGGGAGAGGGGCGCCTGGTGAACCTGGTCTGCGGGGACGGACACCCCGCGGAGATCATGGACCTCTCCTTCTCCCTCCAGCTTCTCTGCCTGGCCTACGGGCTTGAACGGGGAGCCGGGCTCTCGAAGGCCGTGCACAGGGTGCCCGAGGAGGTCGACCGGCGCGTGGCCTCCCTGAAGCTGGCCGCTTCGGGCATCGTCATCGACACCCTCACCAAGGAGCAGGAAGCCTACCTGACCAGCTGGCAATAGCGTCGGGCGAAAGGCCGCTGATACGCGGCTTATCGCCCGACGGCAACGAAGCCCTCGGGCTTCGGCGATGTTTTCGGATCGCGGCCCGAGCCGGCCGCTTAGACTCGGGGTTCGCCGAAGGGGAGGCCCAGCAGGGCGCGGACCGCGACGCTGGCCAGGATGTGGCCCGCCGCCTGGGGCACGAAGGGGCCGGAGCCCTGTACCGCGCGGATCCGGATGCCATCCGCCACGTCCCCGGGCTTTGAGCCGTCCTCGGGCAGGGCGGGCGGCACGGGAGGCTCGTCGGACCACACCGCGGGGAAGTCCCGGGTCACCCCCCGACGCCGCAGGCGCTGGCGGAGCTTCTGGGCCAGGGGGCAGCCCCTGCTTTCCCAGATGGAGGACAGGCGCAGGCGCTCCGGGGCGACCCGTCCCGCGGTTCCCAGGCAGGACGCGAAGGGAGCCCCCCGCGCCGCCAGGGCGACGATGAGGTTGGTCTTGGGATTCAGGGTGTCGATGGCGTCCAGGTAGTAATCGCAGCCTTCGGGAATCCTGTCCGCCGCCTCCGATCCCCGGACCAGGGAGGGGATGATCTCGACCCGCACCTCCGGATTGACCCGGAGGGCGGCCGCCCGGAAGGCCTCCGCCTTGGGCAGGCCCAGGGTATCCAGGTAGGCGAAGGTGACCCGGTTCAGGTTGGATTCCTGGAGGACGTCGAAGTCGACGACCGCCAGGCTTCCGACCCCCGCGCGCACCAGGTCCAGGGCGCAGGCGGACCCGACTCCCCCCAGGCCGAATACGCAGACCC
>JBFZER010000317.1:0-13078 GCA_041306765.1 Spirochaetota bacterium
GGAAAGTCGCCTCGTCCATGCCCCATTCCGTGGAGTTCGAGGACCTGGTCGGGTTCGGGGTGTTCGGGCTCATCGACGCCATCGACAAGTTCGATCCCGAAAAGAACGTGAAATTCAAGACCTACGCGGTGACGCGGATCCGCGGCGCCATCTTCGACGAGCTCCGCTCGATAGACTGGGTGCCCCGTTCCGTGCGCCAGAAAACCAAGGAGCTGGAGGAGGCCATCCAGCAGCTGGAATCCAAGCTGGGCCGCCCCGCTGCGGACGCGGAGATAGCCCGCGCCATGGGCGTCACCGAGGACGAGCTTGCCAAGACCATGCTGAAGATCTCCGGCACAGCCGTGCTGTCCCTCAACGACGTGTGGTACTCCGGGGACGACGCGGACAAGATTTCTATCGGCGACAGCATCGAGAGCCCGGGCAGCCTCAACCCGGATACCATGATCGAGCGCGAGGAGATCCGGAGGGTGATCGTCCAGGCCATCCAGGAATTGCCCGATAAGGAGAAAAAGGTCCTGGTGCTCTACTACTACGAGGAGCTCACTCTCAAGGAGATCGGACAGGTGCTCGAGGTGACGGAGTCCCGGGTCAGCCAGCTGCATACCAAGGCGATACTCCGGCTCAGGGCGAAGCTCACCAACATACGCAAGGGAATCGTCTAGCCATGCCGGGCGCCATCGGGCTTCCGCAGATACAGGAACTCATGCGCCGATACCTGGACGAGGACAGGGAAAAAACCTCGGTCGCCGCCGAGGGTGCCTCCCTGGAGGAGGCTCTGCGGAACGCCGCCATCCAGCTGGAATGCCCCGTGGCCGCCCTGGATTTCGAGGTCGTCGAAAAAGGAGTGCCCGGCACCCTCGGCCTCGGACGAAAACCCTGGAAGATCCGAGCCTACAAGGCTTCCGCCAAGAAGGAAGTCGCCGCCCCCGCCGAACCTGCCTTCGGGGATGGATTGCTTTCGGAGGATTTCGGCGCCGAGCAGGAGCCCAAGGACCGGGACGGGGCCGTCTTCGTGCGCCTGTCAGCGGACGGGGCCCTGTTGAAGGTGACCTCTCCCGTGGGGAGGGGACGGAGGGCCACGGAAAAGTCCGCCATGGACAGGCTCCACGAACGCTCCATCCATGACATAGATGAGCCCCTTGTCCGGGAAGTTGTCCGCCTGGCCTCGGGGGAATACGTGCCCGTAGGCAAATTCATCCTCAATCCCGCAAACGACGCCTTGATGACCGTGGATGTCGGGGACCAGGACATGAAAGCCTACGTGATGCTAACCGCCCCCGGACCGGGGGGCTGCGAACTCTCCGCGGACTCGATCCTCTCTTTCCTGCGCAACAACAAGGTCGTCTACGGCGTCAAGGAGGACATGCTCCGGGACCTGGAGGACAAGCCCCGATACCGGGAGCCCCTGCTCGTGGCGGAGGGCGCCCGTCCCCAGAACGGCCGGGACGCCTACATGCAGTTCAATTTCAGCATGGACAAAACCGAGATCCACCTGAAAGAGAGCTCGGACGGTCGCGTCAACTTCAAGGAGCTCGGCTTGATCCAGAACGTGGTCGCCGGCCAGCCCCTGGCCCGGAAGGTGCCCGCGGAGAACGCGGAGCCCGGGCGGACCGTTACCGGAAAGATACTCCCTGCCCGGAACGGCAAGGATATTCCGATGCCCCTGGGCAAGAACGTGCGCGTCGCCGACGACGGAGTGACGATACTGGCCGAGATCAACGGACAGGTCACTGTCATCGGCGGCAAGATCAACGTTGAGGAGGTGTTCACCGTCCAGGGGGACGTGAACCTCAAGACGGGAAACGTCATGTTCCTGGGGACTGTCCTGGTGCTGGGCAGCGTGGAGGACGGATTCATCGTGAAGGCCTCCGGGAACATCGAGGTGCACGGCAACGTCGGCAAGAGCGAGCTCGTTGCGGAGGGGGACATCATCGTCCACCAGGGCATCACCGGAAAATCCGGCGGCTTCATCCAGGCCGGAAAGAACATCTGGGCCAAGTTCATCGAAAACGCGAAGGCCGAGGCCGGAGAATCCGTGATCGTCTCCGACGGCATCGTCAATTCGGACGTTACGGCCAACAAGAAAATCATCTGCCAGGGCAAGCGAGCCGCCATGGTCGGGGGGCACTTCCGGGCCTGCGAGGAGATCAACACCAAGACACTGGGCTCGCCGGTGGGCGGCACGGAGACGGTCTGCGAGGTCGGGTACGATCCGAAGAGCAAGGAGCGATTGGACCAGCTCAACCAGCAGGTTTCCCAACTCAGGCACCAGATCGAGGAGATGGACAAGAATATCGCCACCCTGCAGGCCCTGAAGAAACAGAGGAAGACCCTGCCGGACGAAAAAGAGGCGGTCCTGCAGGAGAGCCTTGGGAAGAGGGCGGAAGTCGCGGAGGAAATGGCGGGCCTCATCAAGGAGATCGAAACCATACAGGCTTACCTGGTGGGTCTCAAGACCCGGGGTAAGGTCAGCGTCTCCGGAAAGGCGCACCCGGGCGTCCGGATCATCATCAGGGACGTGGTCGAGGAACTGAAGAACGACCAGAAGGGCATTACCTTCTACCTTGACAACATGATGATCAAGAAGACGCGGTACGAGGAAGTGGACGACGAAAGTGTCCGAAGGGGGCCGGATGCCTATAAAGCCGATTGACCTCCAGACGCTTTTCCTGCAGATGAACCAGGTGAGCAAGGAGCAGGCGGCGGCCAAGGACGGAGCGGTCCTCCAGCAGTCCATACAGGGAGCCGTCCTGGCGAAGAAGCGCGAGGACGAGGTGAAATCCGTGCAGAAACCCCAGTCGGACGAGGGGGCGGGCCGGATCGCAGACAGGGAGTCCGGAACCGCTGCGGAGGAAGAAGCCGAGGGGCGAAAACGCGGGCGCGAGTCCGGGGGGGCCGAGGAGCCCGAGATCGTCAAGGACCCCGATCTTGGCCGCCGCATCGACATCCAGGGATAGCCATGACGCAGTTCTCCGTCCTTCTCGCCGTGAACCTTCTTGGCTTGGCCCTGATTTTCCTCTTCGTCCGCGGGCGGATACGGAAGGCCCTGGAAGTGGAAGGCCTTCAGGAAAAGCTCCGCCAGGAGATCGGCCAACTTGTACGGGACCTCAACCAGACTACGGACAGGAATATCTCGCTCCTGGAAGATGCCATACGTGTCCTCAAGGAAGCGGTCACCGAGGCGGACCGGAAGGCGGCGGTGCTGAAGCGGGAGGCGGAGCGCCGATCGTCGGAAGGAGCCGTGTACGACCGGCTCGGGCGCATACGCGCGGCCGCCTCGTCCGGCGACAGGCCTGTACCGGTCGGAGATGCGGACGAGCCGCCGCGGTCCCCGCGTCCGGCCCGCCCGAGCCCCGGTCCTTCATCGACTCCAGGTTCCGCCCCGGAACCTGAGACAGCCCCGGAGTACGCCCCCGCACCCCGCCGCTCCGGTCCCGGCAGGATAGCTTCGGACCCGGGGTCGGATGTTCCCCAGCCGGCCATTCCCTTCGTCACCTTTTCGTCCACTCCCCTGCGCTCCAAGCCGCCCCTGAAGGAGGAGGTCCTTTCCCTGAACCGGCGGGGAATCTCCTCGGAGTTCATCGCCGCCAAGCTGGGAATAACCGTGGCGGAGGTGGAGCTCATCGTCTCCCTGGAGGAACAGAGAGGCCTGGCCGCCCGGGAGGGAGAGCCGTGATCCGAGGTGTCCTGGGGATCGATTTCGGGACGACGAATTCCCTGTGCGCCTGGATCGAGGACGGCCGCCCCCAGATCATCCCGAACGACCGGGGAAGCCGAACCACCCCCTCGGTGGTGGCCGTGTCCCATTCCGGGGAGGTCCTGGTCGGAGAGTCCGCCAAAAACCAGGCCGTCGCTTCCCCCCGGATGACCCTGGCCGGGGTCAAGCGCCGCCTGGGATCCCGGGATCCCGTGCGCCTGGGCGACAGCTTCTATTCCCCCGAGGAGGCGGCTTCCTGGATCTTCGCAAAGGTCAGGCGGGACGCCGAGTCTTTCCTGGGGTTTCCCGTGGAGCAGGCGGTGGTTTCCGTACCCGCCCGCTTCGGAGAAGCCCAGCGCCGGGCCGTCAAGGAGGCCGCCCGCAGGGCGGGTCTCGAGGTCCCCCGCCTGGTGAACGAGCCCACCGCCGCCGCGGTAGCCCGGGCTTTCCTGAATCCCCAGGAGGCGGAATCCGAGCGCATCGTGCTGGTCTACGATTTCGGCGGCGGCACCTTCGACGTGACCGTGCTTTCCGCCCGGGGCCGGTCCTGCGAGGTGCTCTCTTCCGCGGGCGACGACCGCCTGGGGGGCATGGATATCGACGCCCTGCTGTACCGCGAGGCCGCCGCGGCATTCCGCAAGGACTGGGGCATGGATCCCGATTCCGATCCCTTCCTGGCCCAGCAGCTCATGGATCTCTCGGAGCGGGCCAAGATCGAACTTTCCTCCCGCCCCGAGACCGATGTCCGGATTCCTTTCCTCAACGCGGGAAAAGGGCTCGCCCATCCCTCCTTCACCCTCCGCCGGGATCGCCTCGAGGAGCTGATCCGCCCGCTGGCCGAACGGAGTATCTCCCTGGTCCGCGAGGCCCTGGAGGAGGCGGGGAAAATGCCCCGGGACGTGGGCGCCCTGGTGCTGTCCGGCGGCTCCAGCCGTATCCCCCTTCTGCGAAGAATGATCTACGAACTCCTGCCACTGGAGCCCGAGGGCCGCGTGAACCCTGAGGAGATAGTCGCGGTGGGGGCCGCGGTGGAAGCCGCCATCCTTTCGGGCCGGGCGGGTGGTTTCGCCGTCCGGGACATAAACTCCCGAACCTACGGCGTCGAGATCGAGGGCGGCCGCTTCGTGGAACTCCTGCCCCGCAACGAGCCCCTTCCGGCCCGCAGGCGCCGGGTGTTCACAACGGTCGAGGACGGCCAGGAATCCGTGGAGATCCACATCCTCCAAGGCGAATCGGATTCTGCCGCCGACAACCACTCCCTGGGACGCTTCCTGCTGCCCGGGGTCCGGAAGGCCGGAAAGGGCGAGCCCCGGATACAGGTCGAGTTTTCCATCGACGAAAGCGACCTCCTGCGCGTCCGGGCCTTGGACCTGGATACCCGTACCGAGCAGGCCGTCGTCGTGACGGACTCCGGGGCGAACACCGGGGATGCCGAGAAGCTGGCCCGCCTGGCGGCCCGGGTCCGGACACTGGCGGCATCCGGGAGCCTGGATAACGGCTTCCGCACCGAAATCGAGGAACTGCTGGCCCGGGCGGCCTCCGCCGTGGAGTCGGGCTCGGAGGAGAATCGGCGCCTGGCCCGGGGAACCCTTGAGGCCGTGGCCGGAGAGCTCCTGGCCAGGAAGGGCGTGTCTTCCCCATGAGGAGCGAACGCGAGCTCTGGGCCGTGTTCGGCCTTTCCCCGGGCGCGGATTCCCGGGACCTGAAGCGGGCCTTCCGTCAGCTGACCAAGAGGTACCATCCGGATTCCTCCAAGGATCCCGCCACGGCCCGCCGCTTCTCCCGGGTGGTTCGGGTCTACAAGCTATTGTCCCTGAAGGCGGGGCCGAGCCGTGAGACCGTCCCGGAGGATGAACCCCCGGATCCCGAAGAGGAGGACCTGTTCGCATTGGGGACACAATTCACCGTATCCCGGGACGCGGACGAGAGGGTGGAGGCCGTGAAGCGGCTGGGATTATCCGGCAAGAAGAGCGCCTATATCTTCCTGCGAAAGGCCCTGTACGACGATTCCCCGGAGGTTGCGGCCCAGGCCGTCCGATCCGTCGCGCTTCTGGGCATCCGGCAGGCGGACGGCGAGATCGCCAGCCTTTTCGCCCGCTCGGGGGCCGGACTCAAACGGGCCATCCTGGAAACCGCCCGGGGCACCCGGGAACCCGTGTTCCGGGCCGCCCTGAAGGCGGCGCGATCGGACCCGGATTCCGGTATCGCGGACCTGGCTGAGGAAGTCCTGGAAATCCTCGAAGGCTGTTGATGCCCCGAAGTCCCCTCAGCTTCGTCGCGGGGGACTCGTCCCGGTGGAATCAGATTTCTCCCCGCTCCCCGTCCAAGCCGTATTCCTGCAGTTTCTGGTAGAGGGTCTTCCGGCCTATCCCCAGGATCTCCGCGGTCCGGCTTTTGTTCCCTCCCTGGGCCGCCAGGGTCTCCCGGATCAGGATCTTCTCGGCATCCGCCAGGGACGAGCCCGAGGGGATCCGGACCGTATC
This sequence comes from Spirochaetota bacterium, assembly GCA_041306765.1. Taxonomy (GTDB): domain Bacteria; phylum Spirochaetota; class Spirochaetia; order Treponematales; family UBA12059; genus JAAYUR01. The sequence continues at coordinate 6,181 of JBFZER010000317.1, forward strand.
GTCCTCCTGGGCATCCCGGATGCCCGGGGGCAGGTCCTCCAGGGTGACCAGGCTGCCCCGTGCCATGACGACGGCGCTCTCCACGCAGTTGCGAAGCTCCCGCACGTTTCCCGGCCAGCCGTACGCGAAGAAGGCGGCGCGGACCTTCGTATCGAATCCCTCAAGACTCTTGCCGTTCTCATCGCAGAATTCCCGGAGGAAGGCCCCGGCCAGCAGGGGGATGTCGTCCTTGCGTTCCCGGAGGGGGGGGACGTGGATGTTGACCACGTTGAGGCGGTAGTAGAGGTCCTCCCGAAAGCCGCCCTTCTCGATCTCCGACTTGAGGTCCCGGTTGGTGGCGGCTATGACGCGTACGTCCACCTCCAGGGTTTCCTCCCCTCCGACCCGCTCGAATTTGCGCTCCTGGAGCACCCGGAGGATCTTGATCTGGACGTTCTGGTTGATCTCGCCGATCTCGTCCAGGAAGAGGGTGCCCTCATGTGCCAGCTCGAACCGGCCGCGCTTCCGCCCCGAGGCTCCGGTGAACGCGCCTTTCTCGTGCCCGAAAAGTTCGCTCTCCAGGAGGGATTCCGCAAGGGCAGCGCAGTGGACCTTGATGAAGGGCTTGTCCGCCCGGGGGGAGAGGTTGTGCAATGCGTCCGCGATCAACTCCTTGCCTACGCCGCTCTCGCCGGTGACCAGCACGCTGGCCTTGGTCGGCGCAACCCGGCGAAGCACGTCGAAGATCTTCTTCATCTCGGGACTGCGGCCGATGATGGAGGATATCCGTTTCTGGCTTTCGATTTCCCGCTGAAGTTCCTGGTTCTGGCGTTCCAGTTCCCGGCTCTCCAGGGAGCGGCGTATCAGCAGGGAAAGGTGGTCCAGGTTCACCGGCTTGGTGATGAAGTCGAAGGCACCCATGCGCATGGAATCCACGGCGTCCTCGATCGTGCCGTGGCCGGTCAGCACGATGACCGGCAAGGCGGGGTAGGACCCCGCGACCCTCTTGAGCACCTCGTTCCCGGAAACCTTCGGCATCCGGAGATCGGTCACGATACAGTCGACGCGCCCCTCCTCCACGGCCTTGAGGGCTTCCTCCCCGTCCGCGGCCAAGACCACGTCGTACCCCTCCAGGCGCAGGGCTTCCGCCAGGCCTTCCCGGATGTTTCTCTCGTCATCCGCGACGAGCACGGTGAACTTCATGATGCCTCCCCCGGCGCCCGGTCCACCGGGTTCCATTCCGCCCTGGCGGCGTCGTGGGAGAGCAGACGGCGTTCCGCGGGAGGCAGGGGAAGGCTGATCGTGAAGGCTGTGCCCCGTCCCTCCTTGGAAACGACGCCGATCTCCCCGCCGTGTTCCTTGATGATCTTGAAGGTGAGAGTGAGTCCCAGACCCGTCCCCGTCTCCTTGGTCGTGAAATAGGGTTCGAAGATCTTGGGAAGGTTTTCTTCCGGTATCCCGACACCCGTGTCCTCCAAGGAGATGCGGATGCCGTCGTCAGCCCGCTCGGTGCTCAGGGTGAGGGTACCTCCGCCGGGCATGGCGGCCAGTGCGTTCTGCACGAGGTTCAGGATGGCCTGCTTCATGTACCGGGGATCCATGCTCAGGCGCGGCACCCTCGGCGACAGGTTGCGTTCCAGGCGGACCTTCGCCCGCTCGATCTCCGGAGCCAGGAAGTCGAGGAGGTCGGAAAGAAGCGAGTTGACGTCCGTCTCCCGGAGGGTGATGTCCATGGGCCGCACCGCGAACAGGAAATCCACCACGATGCGGTTGAGTCGGTCGATCTCCTCGTCCACCACGTCCAGGTAGCGGTGGATGGTCCCGGACCGCTCGTCGCAGGACGCCTTCAGGGCCTTGCGCATGAGCTGGACGTGGATGGACAGGGAACCCAGGGGGTTCTTGATCTCGTGGGCGACCCCCGCGGCCAGGGTGGTCAGGGAGGCCAGGTTCTCGGCCCGCCGGAGCTGGGCTTCCTTCCGGCGCTTGTCCGTCACCTCTTCCACGTGGATCAGGTTTCCGCGGATACGCTGGTCCCGCACCAGGGGACTCACCGTGATGGAGACTATCCGCGTCGAACCCTTGACGTCCAGGGCGAACTCCCGATCCATGCGGGTCTCTTCGCTCTCCAAAGTTTCCCGGAGGAACCCGGCGATCTCCTCGTCCGCGACGCTTTCCCATACGGGCCGGTCGTAGACGTCCAGGTAGGCCAGGGGAATCAGCCTCTCCGCGGATTTGTTGAACAGGGTGGGGCGGTGTACCGTGTCGCAGACGATGATCCCGTCCAGCATGGAATCCAGGACGGTGCCCATCCGTTCGTTCTCATCCGCCAGGATGGCCAGGAGCCTCCGGATCTGCTCCTCGTTCATCCGGGGGGCTTTGGCGAGGGCCCTCTCGAGGAACCGTCTCATGGGGAGCCCCGGAGCGGTTCCGCCAGGGCTTCGGCCAGCCTCTCCGCCAGGGCGACGGGGGGGAGATTGTACGCCTCGTACCGGAGTTGGGCGTCCCGCAGGGCTTCGGACCAGCGGGCGAGGATCTCATCCGTCCTCGGGTCGGAGTACCGGACTTTCAACCGGACGCGCCGTGCCAGGCTTCTTAGAAACGCCGGGAAGAGGTAGGAGAAAGAATCGTCTCCGCCGCCGAAGCCCTTGGTCTCCGTGGAAATTGCGGACAGGGCCTCGTGCACGCTCCGGTCCGCGGCGTCGCTGGAAAGGTCCAACAGGGCGTCGGGGATGAGAGCGCCTTCCCGGGAGGCCTGGTAGCAGACGGCGGAGAGGAAGCGGAAGGCGAATCCGTCCGTCGCGGAAGCGGGAAGGGGTTTCCGGGCGGCGAGGAACCCGTCCAGGGACGAATCCGCCTCCTCCGGGGACGCGCGGAAGACCTTGGCCAGGATTTCCCGGGAAGCCTGGGCATCCCGGGCGCGGAAGGGGTAGGAGCGGACCCGGGACTGGATGGTGGGAAGGAGGGAGGAGGGTCGGGAGGACAGGAGGATGAACCGCGCGGTGGCGGGCGGTTCCTCCAGGATTTTCAGCAGCGCGTTGCGGGATCCTTCCAGCATGCGCTCCGCGTTCTCTATGACAGCCACTTTGACCCGACCGAAAGGGGCGAACCGAGCCCATCGCTCCGCGGCCCGAACCTGGAAGATGGGCAGGGTATCGGGAACCAGGGATTCGAGCTTGTCCGCCAGGGGAAGGGCCTTGGCGGCGGCCTGGGCGGCTTCCCCGGGGGACTGGCCGGATTCCTCCGAATCGGGCCCCGCCAGTTCCGCGAGTTCCTCCAAGGATTGCAGGAGGGGGACGGCCTTGGCCAGTCGGGTTTCCTCGCCCTCGAAGAGCACGGGATCGAATCGCCGCGTGAGCTTCCGTATGGCCCGGTGGAAGAAGAACCGGGCCGCCCGGTTGGGGCCCCGGCCGAGAATTTCCCCCGCTGCCCGGATCTCCGCCCGGAACGATCGGGGGCCCATCAGGAGGAGATCCGGATGGGAAAGGGTCCGGTGCCGCTCGCAGGAGGGGCAGGGACAGTTCCAGGCCGCCGTGCCCGCCTCGCAGGAGAGGGCCCGCGCGGACTCCAGCGCTGCCGTGAGCTTGCCTGCGTTTTCCGGTCCCGCGAAGAGCAGGGAGGGCGGAAGCTCGTTCCGCGCCATGTCGGAGCGAAGGATCCGCACGATCTCCTCCTGGCCGATGAGGTTCTCGTACACCCTAGACCTCCACCCGCGCCGCGGACACCAGGATGGGAAGGAGCGTCCTCCCCAGGAAGCTGCCTTCCAGCAGCCCTTCTACGTCGAAGACGGGCTGGATCTTCATCAGGATCAGAAGGATGGAGACCAGGAGCAGCCCCTCCGCGGCTCCCAGGAGGAAGCCGAGGCCCTGGTCCAGGGTCTCCAGGTTGATGTTTTCGATGACGCTCCGGAGGACCCCCTGGAGGATCTTGATCACCAGGAAGACCAGGAGGAAGACCGCCGCGAAACCCAGGACCTCGGTGAAGGAATCCAGGGCGAGGTGCCGTGCGAGAAACTCTCCCGCGGGGCGGTAGAACATGATTGCACAGAAGACCCCCAGGATGAGGGCGGCCATGGACAGAAGCTCCTCCACGAATCCGCGGAAATAGCAGCGCAGGGCGAAGAGGAGGATCACCCCGAGGAATACCAGGTCCAGGGCGTTCATCGCGCCGTCCTCCGGGTGCGGTCCGCGATGCTTCGGGCGATAAAGTCCGCCGCGTCCCGGGATCCCAGCTCCTTCACGGCCCGTGCGGTGCGTCGAAGCAGGTCGGGATCCGAGAGGAAGCCCGCGCAGGCCGAGACGAGGGCCGCGGGATCCTCTGCGTCCCTGCCGTCCAGGACACGGGCCGCCCCCCGGGCGGCGAACCAGCGGGCGTTCTCAACCTGATCCCCGCGGGTTCCGGATCCGGACAGGGGCAGGAGAACCATGGGCAGGCCCGCGGCCGCGCATTCCCAGAGGGAGCCCGCGCCGGCGCGGCCCACGTAGAGGCTTGCCGCAGCCATGAGGTCCGGGAGTTCTCCGCGGAGGTACTCGAAGGACTGGTATCGGTCCCGTACATCCGCGGGGAGAGATCCGGAAGGCGCGCCGGGATTGCCGGGGCCGGTCTGGTGGACGACCCATGCGGTGCGGAGAATTTCCGGAAGCGCATCCGCGACAAGGTCGTTCAGTCGGCGGGCTCCCTGGCTGCCGCCGATCACGAGGATGAGGGGGATTCCCTCGGGAATTCCCGCCCGGGCCCGGCCCCGAGCCGCGTCGCCGGACCGGATGGCAGCCCGGACGGGCTGGCCGGAAACCTCGGCGGAATTCCGCAGGGCGGGCGGGAAGGCCTCCCGGGTCTCCTCGTAGCTGAGGAAGATTTTTTCCGCGACCCGGGCGTTGAGCCGGGTGGCGAGACCCGGGGAGAAATCGGATTCGTGGGTGAAGACCGGTATCCCCAGGGAGGCGGCCGCGCGGCAGGGGGGTACCGAAACGTAACCGCCCTTGGAGAAGAGCAGTCGCGGCTCGAGTTCCGCGAGGATCCGCCGGGATGCCCGGTAACCCGCCAGAACCCGGAAGACGTCCGCCAGGTTCTCGAGGGAAAGCTGCCTTCGGAATTTTCCGGAGGGAATCCCCCGGAATTCGAGGCCCGCGGCCTCCACCGCCGTGCGGTCGCTCTCTTTTTCCGAACCAAGCCAGACGAACCGGACGGGACGACCCTCCGCGGCCAGGATCTCCCGCAGACGCTCCGCCACGGCCAGGCCCGGGTAAATGTGCCCGCCCGTGCCCCCACCCGTGAACGCGATGGTTTCGACGGTTTCCTGCTCGTGGCTTCCCGCACTCATCGAACCCCCAGGGAGCGGGACAGGGATTCCAAGGCTCCGTCCACAGGTCCGCCGGACAGAACCTGCTTGGCGAGGATCTTGCCCAGCTGTACGCCCTCCTGGTCGAAGCTGTTGAGGTTCCAGGCAAAGCCCTGGAACATGACCTTGTTTTCGAAGTGCGCCAGGAGCGCCCCCAGGGCGCGGGGATCCAGGGTCCGGCCGTACAGGAGGGTGGAAGGTCGTCCTCCCGGGAACCGCTTGTTCGGATTCCGGCTGTCCTGCCCCTTCGCGAAGGCCACGATCTGGGCCGCCAGGTTGGCGTTGAGCTTGGCCCGGCTGGTGGAGCCTTCGACCGGAAGGTCCCCGGGGGCTTGGTTTTCCAGGAAGCCTATGAACTCGAGGGGGACGATATCCGTTCCTTGATGAAGGAGTTGGTAGAAGGAGTGCTGACCGTTGGTACCCGGTTCCCCGAAGACCACGGGCCCCGTCGGGTAGGCGACGGCCAGGCCGTCCCGGTTGACCTGTTTTCCGTTGGATTCCATGTCCAACTGCTGGAGGTGGGCCGGGAACCTGGAAAGGGCCTGGGAGTAGGGGAGCACAGCCGCGCAGGGCCTTCCGAGGGCATTGCGCTCGAACACCCCCAGGAGGGCGTCCATGAGCGCAGGGTTCCGGACCGGATCCGGGATCAGGGCCCGCTGGTCCGCTTCCCGGGCTCCCTCGAGGAGGTCCCCGAAGGCTTCCGGTCCAAATGCCAGGGATAGTACGACGCCCCCCACCGCGGAGGTTGAGGAATAGCGGCCGCCGATGAAATCGTCGATATAGAAGGATTCCAGGTAGCCGGGATTCCGCGCCAGGGGGCTCGTCTCGCTCGTGACTGCCACGACGTGCCGGGACGGATCCAGCCCGGCGGGACCCCGGCGGATCAGGAAGTCCCGTGCGAAGGCTTCGTTGGCCAGGGTTTCCTGGGTGGTTCCGCTCTTGGACACCAGGATGAACAGGGTGGTTTCCGGGTCCAGGTCCGAAAGCACCCCGTTCGCGTCGTCGGGATCCACGTTGCTTATGAACCGCGCCGCCATCCGGGTCCGGCCCTCGGATCGGGCCCAGTTTTCCAGAGCCAGGTACAGGGCGCGGGGGCCGAGGTCGGAGCCTCCAATGCCTACCTGCACGGCTGTCCGGAAGGGCTTGCCCGTGGATCCGGTCAGGATGCCGGCATGCACGCGACCCGCGAATTCTGCGGCGCGCAGCCGTTCAGCTTCGTAGAAGGCGCGGTAGTCCCGGCCGTCCCGGACGACCTTTCCCGCCGGCTCCCCCCGGGTCAAGTGGTGCAGGACCATCCTGTCCTCGCCGGTGTTCATCCGGGAACCCGAGGCCAGGAGGCGGTACTTCTCCACGAGTTCCTGCTCCCCCGCCAACCGTGCGAGCAGAGCTATCGTATCGTCTCCGGCGTCCGAGGCAGCCCAGGAATAGGTCAGGCCTCCTCCCGCGTCCGCCCTGCGGGATTCGACGGCTTCCGCGGTCAGGGTGACCCGCAGGTCCGCAGGTCCCTGGGCCAGAAGGTCCCGGAAGGACGGGCATTCGTCGAGATTGCGAAACTGAGCCATGCTGGCCTCCTGTGGAACCGCG
>JBFZER010000318.1:0-4144 GCA_041306765.1 Spirochaetota bacterium
CTCCCTCTCGCGGCGGAGGGGCTGTCCCGGAGTTTCGGAACCCTCTCGGCGGTACGGGATGTCGGGTTCTCGGTGGACCGGGGAAGGTCCTTCGCCCTGGTCGGGCCCGACGGGGCCGGGAAGACCACGACGATGCGGATGCTCTGCGGCCTCATAGCGCCGGACTCGGGCTCGATCCGCGTGTTCGGGCGGGATCCCCGGAGCCGCCCCGCGAAGGACCGCATGGGATACCTGTCCCAGCGCTTCAGCCTGTATGCCGACCTGTCCGTGGACGAAAACATCGCCTTCTTCGCGGAAATCCACGGAGTCCGGGACTACGGCGGGCGGCGGGACCGTCTCCTGGACTTCACCCGCCTCGCCCCTTTCCGGGACCGGACCGCGGGAAAGCTCTCCGGGGGGATGAAGCAGAAGCTCGCCCTGGCCTGCTCCCTGGTCCACGGCCCGGACCTCCTGCTCATGGACGAGCCCACGACAGGGGTCGACCCGGTGTCCCGCCGGGAGTTCTGGGAGATCCTCGGGTCCCTCCTGGCGGAGGGCCTGGCCCTTGTGGTCACCACGCCCTACATGGACGAGGCGGAACGCTGCGACGAGGTCGCCCTGATGTCCCGGGGGACCCTCCAGGCCCGGGGTTCTCCCTCGGAACTGGAGGCGAGGTTTCCTTACCGTATCCTGGAAGTCCCCTGCCCGGACGCCCGGGCGGCGGCGCGAGCGCTGGCCTCCGTTCCGGGGGTCTCGGAGACCCAGACCTTCGGGGACCGGGTGGATGTCCTGGTGGAGGATGCCGTACGGGACGGAACTGCCGTCGCCGCCGCCCTGGACTCGGCGGGCATACCCCACGGAACCCCGCGAGCTCTGTCCCCGTCCCTGGAAAACCTGTTCGTTCACATGCTGGGGTCGGAGGCCCCGACCGTATGACAATCAAGCACGCCCTATGCGGCGCGGCCCTCGCCGCCGCCCTGTTCCTGTCGATCCCGTCGGCGGCGTCCGCGGAAGGCCCAGAGATCCTGGACCTGGCCGCCTGCGTCCGTCGGGCCCTCGAGGCCGGGGATGCCCTCCGTGCCGCGGAAGCCCAGCTGGAGGCCCAGGAGAGCCGCGTCGCCGCGGCCCGGGCCCAGCGGCTTCCGGGCCTGACGCTCTCGGGTTCCTACGTCCGGTCCGCGGAGGTGGAGGGCGGGGAGCTTACCGTGGGCATGAGTACCGTCACCCTCCCGTCGCCCCTGCCGGACAGCTTCGCCGCCCGGCTCCAGGTCCAGGAGACGGTCTACTCAGGCGGGCGGATCGACGCCGGGATCCGGGCGGCCTCGGCCCTCGTATCCGCGGCGGCCGCCCAGATGGCCGCCGCCCGGGCCGCCGCCGCGGGTTCCGCGGAGCGGGCTTACTGGAACCTCTACCTGGCCCAGGAATCCGAGACGGCCGCCCTGGACAACCTGCGGGCCATGGAGTCTCACCGCCGGGACGCCCAGGACCGCCTGGCCCAGGGGGCCGCGACCCGGAGCGAGGTCCTTTCCTGGCTGCTTCGGGAGGTCCAGGCCCGGGACGCCGCCGGCAGCGCCGGCTCTCGGCGGGCCCAGGCCGCGGCGAGTCTTGCCCTCCTGCTCGGCCTTCCCTGGAATTCCGACCTTCGGGCCGCCCCGCCGCCGGAGGCTTCTTCCCGGGAAGAGCCCGTCGACGTGGACGCCGCGGTCCGGGCCGCCCTGGAATCCCGGAGGGACATAGCCGAGGCGGACGCCCGTGCCGCCGCCCAGGGGGGAGCCGTGGACCAGGCCCGGGGAGCCCTCCTGCCCACCGTCCAACTGACCGGCTCCTTCTCCTTGCTGAATCCCAACCCGAAGGTCTTCCCCCAGAGGGAGGGCTTCGAGCCCTACTGGGAGGCGGGGATCCTGGCCTCGTGGGACGCGGGCGGACTTCCCGGGAACCTCGCCCGGGTCCGGGAGGCGGAAGCCGGCCTCCTAGCCGCCCGGCACCGGTCCGACGCGGTGCGCCGGGGGGCGGAGGCGGAGGTGGTGGCCGCCGCGATCGCCCTCCAGGATGCCCGGCGCCGTCTTTCCGTAACCGCGGCGGCCCTGGACCTGGCCTTGGAGAACCGGAAGGTGGCGGTGGACCGGTACGCCGCGGGGATCGCCCTGGACGCGGAACTCGCCGACGCGGAAGCCGCCCTGACGGCCGTCCGGCTGGAGAGCCTCCGGGCCCGGGCGGCTCGGGAGCTCGCGGAGGCCGCCCTGCGGGACGCGGCGGGGGGCAGCGCGGAGTCCCTGGTCCCCGGGACGGGAAGGCCGTGAACGGAACCGGGGACGGCCCCGCGATCCTCGCGGAGGGCCTTACCAAGCGCTTCGGAGCCTTCACCGCGGTAGACGGCGTTTCCTTCGAAGTTCCGCCGGGACGCATCTTCGGCCTCCTGGGGGCCAACGGGGCCGGCAAATCCACGGTTATCCGCATGCTCTGCGGACTTCTGACCCCGGACGGCGGCCGGGCCCGGGTCGCGGGGATCGACGTCGCCCGGGACCCCGAGGGGGTCAAGGGTCGGATCGGCTACATGTCCCAGAAGTTCTCCCTGTACGGCGACCTTACGCCCCGGGAGAACGCGGAGTTCTTCTCCTCCCTGTACGACGCGGAGGAAGGGGGCGGGGAGCCCATCGCCCGTGCCTTCGAGCGGACCGGCCTATCGGGAGGCGGGGAGGAGAGGCCGGACGGCGTCCTGACCCGGGACCTCTCCGCGGGGTACCGCCAGCGCCTGGCCCTGGCCTGCGCGATCCTGCACCGGCCCCGGGTCCTCTTCCTGGACGAGCCGACCGCCGGGGTGGATCCCGTGGCCCGGCGCCGGTTCTGGGACCTGATCTACGGCTTCGCGGAGGAAGGGGCGGCGGTCTTCGTCACCACCCACTACCTGGACGAGGCGGAGTACTGCTCCGAGGTGACCCTGATGCGGGACGGACGGATCGTGGCGGCCGGGAAGCCCGGGGACCTCAAGCGCTCCTGTTTCCCGGGGATCGTGCTGGAGATAGAGTGCGGCCGGACCGGCCCGGTCCTGGAAGCCCTCCGGCGGGAACCCTGGATCGAGGAGGCCGCCGTCTTCGGCTCCCGGATCCACGCCGCCCTGGCGCCGGGATACGGGCTCGACCGCGTGTCGTCCCTCCTGGCGGCGTCCGGGGCGGGGGATGCCCGGATCCGGGAGACGGATCCCACCCTGGAGGACGCCTTCCTGAAGATCGTCTCGTCGGACCCTTCCGGAGCGGCCGGGGGAGGCGAGGCATGAACGGTCGGGTCGGGGCCATCGCCCGCAAGGAGTTTCGGCACATCCTCCGGGATCCCGGGAGCCTGGGGGCCCTCCTGGGCCTTCCCCTCTTCCTCCTTCTGATGTTCGGCTACGCCGTGAGCCTGGACGTGGACGAGGTTCCCCTCGCGGTCCGGGACCTCGACCGCACCCCGGAGAGCCGGGCCCTGGCGGAGGCCTTCTTCGCGGGAGGGCGCTTCGTCCCCGTGGATCCGGGGCCGGGGACAGGCGGGAACGCGCTGGAGACCGGCCGCGCCGCCGCGGTCCTGGAGATTCCCCCGGGGTTCGCCCGGTCTCTCGGGCGCGGCGAGGCCGCCCCCGTGCGGGTGGCCGTGGACGGGTCCGACGGGACCCGGGCCCAGACCGTGGCCGGATACATCGACGGCCTGTGCCTTCGGTTCGGCGGCGACCTGCGGGCGCTTGCGGCCGAGCGGGCCGGGACTACCGCCGGGGGCGGGAACACGCCCGGGTCGGTCCTGGACATCCGGCCGAGGGTTCTTTTCAACCAGGAACTCCGGAGCGTGGTGTTCCTCGTGCCCGGCCTCGTGGCCCTGATCCTGGTCATCACCGCGGTGGTCTCCACGGCCCTGTCGGTCGTCCGGGAGAAGGAGAACGGATCCATGGAGCAGATCCTCGTCTCCCCCGTGGGGGCATTCGAGCTTATCCTCGGGAAGACCCTGCCGTACGCGGCGGTCGGGGCCGTTTCCGCCGCCATCGTCCTGGGAGCGGCAGCCCTCCTGTTCGGCGTGGAGGTGGCCGGGAGCGTCGGCGCCCTGGCCTGGACCACGGGGCTCTTCCTCCTGGCGTCCCTGGCCCTCGGAGTCCTCATCTCCACCATGGCGGACACCCAGCAGGTGGCCTTCCTGATCAGCA
>JBFZER010000319.1:0-4984 GCA_041306765.1 Spirochaetota bacterium
AGGTTCGCGGTCCGGGAGTTCATCGCGTAGGTGTTCCGCTTGAGCGCAGGAGGGCCGAAGCCGTCCATCACGTGCACGGGAAGGACCCTGTCGAAGTCCGCCCTCACCTGGGCGCGGTCCCGGATCATGGCTTCCGTGAACTGGTGCACCACCAGCATCCGCACCCCCGGCAGCCCGTGCTCCGTCAGGTAGGCCTGGACGAGCGCCTGGGCGCGGTTCACCTCCGCGGCGGTGACGGAACCGATCTCCTTCATGGGAGACAGGGTCCGCCATTCGGGATCCAGGGCCAGGTGCACGTTGGGATACCGGAGGAAAGGCAGGAGCCGCCGGACGGACTCCTCCACCGTGTATTTGCCGATCTGGTGGTCCAGGAAGACCAGCATGCCCCGCTCCGCGGCGAAGCGGACGTACTCCTCCACCACGGAGCCGGACAGGTATCCGATCTCGCCCTCGGGCCAGCAGGTGCCGTAGATGAGGTGGAACGCGGCCGTCACGTCCCGGTCGCCGTTGGCGGCGTCGAACAGCTGGGAATACCCCGCCAGGAGCCCGGCCAGCTTTTCCTTGGGGTATTCTCCAAGGATGCCCATGCGTTTGGAGGAGGGATGCCCGTAGAAGGCCACGATATCCGTGTTCGCCGGCAGGGGGATCCGAGCCCTCTGCGCCCGGACAGCGGCTTCGACCGCGGCCGCCTCGGCTTCATCCGGAACATGGGCGACCGCATCCCGCGGGACCGCGGCGACCGATGCCGCGGCCGGGCGGTAGGCGTCCGGAAACAGCCGGTACGGATCGAGGCGGACCGTTCCCGGGACGGCTCGAACCGCCGGAGGGGAGTGTTCGCCCAGGGCGGACCCGCCCTCCGCGGAAATCACGGTCACTCCGGCTGCGGCCGCGAGGATCAGGCAGGCCTTTCGCACAAGCTGGGAGCGCATAGGTGTCCTTGCGTATGTGATGCGCGAGCGCGGCTCGGCGCCGCCTTTCCAGTATCGGTCCCGGGGCGGCGCCCCTGAAGGGCGCCTTGAAGGGCGCGCTCGATTTTCACGGGGTATGTACCGATGGTATATTTATAGGATGTCCGGCGCATTCCGGGGCGGCCGGACATCGACCCAACGGCGCACGTCGAGAGGTTCCATGACCGCACCTTTCCGAAGACAGATTCTCCTCCTGACCCTTGCGCTGGCCGTCTTCCCCCTCGCGGCCCAGGCCCCCCTGCCCATGGGCGGAGACCTCCCCCTGGATTCGATCCCGGAAAACGACGACCTCCGGATCCGGTGGATGGAGGATCTGATCCAGGCCCCCCGGGACCGGGCCCTGGCCTTCCGGACCCGCAGGGAGGACAACGCGGCGGGCCGGTGGCGCTTGGAGTCGATCCGGGGCTCCCGGGCCTTCTATATCGCCCTGGTTCCGGACCGGGAAGTGCTCTACGGCCAGGGTGCCTGGATCATCAAGCGCGACCTGGCCACCGGCCAGATCGCGCAGGCCAAGGTCTTCCTGCGGAACGACCCCAATACCTTTCTCCGGCTGTATCCCTTCGGGGAAAGATCCAAGCTGGACCTGGTGATCTACCGGGGTGTGGTCCGTCACGACGTGATCCTCCCCGTGCCGTTCCGGAAGCTCCTGGCATCCCCCCTTTCGGACATCGTGGCGTGGACCCGGGATTCCGTGGACTGGGACCTCCTGTCGCCGGTGCCGGGGCTGTACGGCAACCTTCGCGACCTGGTCCGGGCCGTGCGGGAACGGCTGGGCGGACTCCGGTACGGGGACGACGGAGCCCTGGACGAGGCCGGACGGCCGGTGCTCATAGCCGGGGGTTCTCCCGGGGCCGAGCCCGGTCTCAACTGCTCCGGATTCGCCAAGTGGGTCGTGGACGGGATGCTCAAGCCCATTACCGGTTCCTGGCTTCCCGTGGAGCCCCTCAAGGCGCGGAACGAGGACCTTCGGGGCTCCTCCTTCACCCAGCCCTACGAGCGGATGCGGGATCCCTTCTTCGGACTGGACTGGAGCTGGAACCTGGGCAAGGCGGTTTCGGACGCCCTCTATCCCAACCGCCGCAACCGCGTGACGGACAACGACGTGCGGATCTCGGCCTTCGCCCTGGTGGACCGGGGCAGTTCGGAACCCGCCAACGGCAGCCAGACCTACGAGCCCTATCCGGCCAATTTCGAGATCGGCGGCTACCGGGTGGACGGCCTCCGTCCCCTCCTCTACGTCCTGGCCATCCGGGAACCGGGCAGTTTCTACATCGCCTCCTTCAACCGGAGGATGGGCCAGGATGTCGAACTGCGGCAGTATTTCCACGAAGCCCTGCTCTTCCCCTACTTCGAACCCTCGGGGGAATTCAAGGTCGTGGTGTTCGAAAGCGCGGCGGAAACCAGCCTGGAATCCGTCCTGCGCAGGTATCCCTCGGAATTCGCCCACCTGGTCCGGATCCCGGCCCAGCCGGGCTTCGATCCCCCGATCCTCCCGGCCGCGGGCTCCGGGAGCCCGTGACAAGCCGGCCGTTCGACACTAGACTTTCAGGTGACGACAGGAGCCCGCCGGATGACGGCTGCCGAGGCCGGATCCCCGGGGAGCAGAAAAAAGGAGCAGGCCGTGCCGAAAGCCCCGCGTGGAAGAACCATCCCCCTCCTAGTCCTGATCGTGGTCCCGACGGTGCTGTCGTTCCTCCTGGCCATCGGAACCGTCGTCCTGAGTTCCGTCAGCGCCGGCCGGGCGCTGGTGCGGGATTCCGCAATCGCCCTGACCTGGAAGACCGCCGGGGAGATCGACGCGCGCCTGGGAGGGTACTTCACCGCCGCCCGGTCCGTACTCTCCGGCCTCGCGGCCGCAGCGGAAAGCGGCAGCCAGGACATGGAGGATACCTCCTCCCTTCGGACACTCCTCCACGGCTTCGCGGGGATAACGCCGGCGGCCTCCACGATCTACTACGGCGACCGGTCCGAGCGTACGGTCCTGGTGAGCCGGGGCGCCGACGGGAGCGGCCTGGTCTGCATCCGGGACCGCACGACCGGAGGCAAGCTGAACTTCTACGACCTCGAGAGGGACGGATCGGTCGGGGCCTTCCGCCAGGCCGCGGACTTCTCGCCGACCTCCCGGGGCTGGTACAAGGCCGCCGCGGAATCCGGGGAAATCGGCTGGACGGACATCTACGTGGACTTCGTCACCAAGGGCCTGGTCATAACCCCCTACGCTCCCGTCAAGGACGATGACGGAACCGTCCGGGGGGTGCTCGGCGCGGACGTCTCCCTGGACGCCCTCAAGACCCTGATCTCGGAAGCCGCCCAGGGCTCCGGCGCCCATGCCGCCCTGCTGGACGCGGCCGGAAACCTCGTCGCCCTGTCCCGGGACTTTCCGGTGACCCGGGATTCGGACGGGAAGCCCGAGCGCATCCCGGGTCGGGAAAGCGGCGACGACGTGGTGGCGGCCGCGGCCGCCCACGAGACCGTGGACGCGGTGAGCGCGTCCTCCGAATCCTCCTCCACCTGGTACGACGAGATACGCACACCCTCCGGAGCCTGGTTCATAAGTTCCAGTCCTCTGTCGAAGACCGTCGGAATCCAGGGGACCATCCTGGTCTACACCTCCGTCGAAGAGAGCATGCGCATCCTGTACCGGTCCCTGACCGGTGGGGGGATCGCGGCGGTCGCCGCGTTCCTCCTGGGCACCCTGGTGATCCTCACCGTGACCCGCAGGGTCTCCGCGCAGGTCAAGGAACTGCGGGACGTCCTCACGGCGGTGGCCACGGGAGACCTTACGGTCGCGGCCCGGGCCAGAGCCTCCAGCGAGGTGGGCCAGATCCAGGGAGCTGTGCAGGCCCTCACGGAGCGGCTTTCCTCCATCGTGGAGGACATCCAGGCCGCCTCGGAACGGAGCGCCTCCGCCGCGGAGACCCTGGCGGCCCATTCCGCGGAGACCGCGGCCACGATCACCCAGATGTCCGCGGGCATCGCCTCCATGAAGCACCAGACCGAGGCACTGGACGGCGCCGCGGGGGAAACGGAAAAGGCCCGTCAGGAGATCTCCGGCGCCGCCCAGACCGTCCTGGCGGCGATCAAGGACCTGGAAACCGCCGTAGCCGGCACCCAGGGCCTCATCGGGGAGATCGGGACGGAACTCCGGACCCTGGCGGAGCGCGCTTCCCGGCAGAAGGAGACGGCCCTCCGGGTGTCGAACCTGGGAGCCGAGGGCCGGGAACGTACGGAGACGGCGGCGGCGGCGATGGACCGGATGGAGGCCAGCGCCCGCAGGACCCTGGAGCTCGTGGACATCATCAACGGGATAGCCGAGCAGACGGGCCTCCTGGCCATGAACGCCGCCATCGAGGCGGCCCATGCGGGCGAGTCGGGCCGGGGTTTCGCGGTGGTGGCCGAGGAGATCCGAAAGCTCTCCGAGAGCACCGCGGAAAACGCCCAGGGCATAAGCCTGACGATCGAGGAGACCGCGGATGCCATACGGAACGCCGCGGAATCCACGGATACCGCGAACGTTTCCATCGGATCCGTCATCGACGGGCTCGAGGAGCTCATGGGCGAGCTGGCCTCCACCTCCGACGCCCTGGGAGACGCCGCCTCCCGCAGCCGGGAGGTGGTCTCCGCCCTGGAAGGCCTGGCCGGCACCAGCCGGGCCCTGTCGGAGGCGTCCGGGGGCCTGGAGTCCGGCGCCGCCGTGATCGGCCGCACCGTGGAAGACGTTCGCCGGCTCTCCGCGGAGAACCGCAGCGCCGCCCAGGAGATGACCCTGGGAATAGCCGAAATCGACCGGTCCGCCACGGAGCTCTCCGACCTTTCCCGCCAGAGCGCGGACACCACCAGCGCCATACGCGAAGCCGCCGCGAAGTTCCGGACCCGAGGCCGGGCCGCGGGCGCTGAACGGGGCGTGGACGTCAAGCGCGATCCCGCGTGAAGGCCCTGTTCCTGGGAACGGGCACGAGCCACGGCGTGCCCGTCGTGGGCTGCTCCTGCCCCGTCTGCCGATCCACGGATCCCCG
>JBFZER010000320.1:0-12916 GCA_041306765.1 Spirochaetota bacterium
GCGGAAGCGGGCGCCAAGGGCTCGGTGACCATCGCGACCAACATGGCCGGCCGCGGCACGGACATCAAGCTGGGGGGCAACCCCGAGTACAGGGCCCGGCATCGGGCGGGAACCGAGGCGACCGAGGAAGTCTGGCGGAAGATCCTGGCCGACGAATCCGAGGCCTGGCGCCGGGATTTCGAGGAAGTCCGCTCCGCCGGAGGACTCTTCGTCCTGGGCACGGAGCGCCACGAGAGCCGGCGCATCGACAACCAGCTGCGCGGGCGCTCCGGCCGGCAGGGCGA
Source organism: Spirochaetota bacterium (assembly GCA_041306765.1). Classification (GTDB taxonomy): domain Bacteria; phylum Spirochaetota; class Spirochaetia; order Treponematales; family UBA12059; genus JAAYUR01. The sequence continues at coordinate 285 of JBFZER010000320.1, forward strand.
CCCGGGCCGCTCGGGCTTCTTCATCTCCCTGGACGACGACCTGATGCGCCTATTCGGCGGAGAGGGCTTCAAGAGCCTCATGATGAAGGTCGGAATGAAGGAGGGGGAGCCCATCTACCACCCCCTTCTGAACCGGACCATCGAGAAGGCCCAGCGCCGGGTTGAGGAGCGCAACTTCGAGATCCGGAAGCACCTCCTGGAGTACGACGACGTCCTCAACCAGCAGCGCGGGTTCATCTATTCCCAGCGGGACGCCATCCTCGCGGAGGCGGACCTGACGGACCGTGTCTTCTCGGCGGCGGACGACATCGCGGAGGAACTGCTGGCGGCCTACGGCGAAGCCCGACGCTCCGACGACGGCAAGGCCTGGACGGAGCTCCAGGCGGGGCTGCGGGAATCCTTCAACCTCCAGCTCCCCTCCCCTCCCCCGTCCCGGGAGCCTGAAAAGCTTCGGGACTTCATCCGGGAAGCCCTGCGCCGGGACTTCGAGGCCAAGCGGAATTACGCGGGGGAAGCCAATCTCAACCACTTCATCCGCTTCCAGTACCTTCAGGCGATCGACCAGAAATGGCTCGACCACCTGGAGAATATGGAAGCCCTCCGGGAGGCCGTCTACCTCCGGCACTACGCCCAGAAAAACCCCCTGCTGGAGTACAAGATCGAGGGCTTCGAAATCTTCGAGAAGATGATCGACGAGATCCGCCGTTCGATTGCGACAAGGTTCTTCCTGGTGCGCATCAAGACGGAGACAGACCGCCGCTACGCGCCTTCCGCGCGTCCGGGCACGGCGGTGCACGACGAGATGGGGCAATTCCACGGCGGGGATCAAGCCGTCGCGGCGGCGCCTCGTTCGGCGGCTCCCTCCGGAACCCTGGCCGCCGCAGCCGGTCAGGTGGTCACCGTCAAGCGGACCGTGCCCAAGGTCGGACGCAACGACCCCTGTCCCTGCGGCAGCGGGAAGAAATACAAACACTGTCATGGCGCGTAACTCCGAGCCGCGCGCGGCCCGGAGTTACGGCACGGAACGCTTCGCGTTCCGCGATTTACAGGATGGCGTTTTACAGGTAACCGAGTGATGCTTCCACCTTTCTGCCTAAACCACCCAGAAGCCGGTCTCAAATTCGATGCGCCCGTCCAACCGCCGGCCGCATCGGCGCTTCTTTCCTGTTTACCGCTCACCGTTCCCGGTTCACCGATATGAGCCTAAACCACCGCGAAATCGACCTCGTCCTGTCGGAACTGGACCTCGTCGGAAGCCAGATACAGCGCGTCGTCCAGCCGGCCTACGACACCCTGGTGCTCTCCCTGTACAAACCGGGTTCACCCGTGGACCTGCTGTTCTGCCTGGCCCACGGGGCCTGCCGGATCCATGCGACCTCCGTCCCCGCCCCCAAGAGCGAAAAGCCCCTGCGTTTCGCGGAGCTCCTGCGGTCCCGGATCCGAAACGGCCGGATCGAGGCCCTGGGCCAGCTGGGTTCGGAGCGCATCGTGCGGATGGATATCCGCGCCTCCCCCGGACCGGAGGATCCGGAACCCCTCCGGTACCGGCTGTACGCCCGCCTGTGGAGCGGGGCGGCCAACCTCATCCTGACGGACGATGAGGGGAATATCGTGGACGCCCTTGCTCGGAAACCCAAGCGCGGGGAGACGGCCGGGGGAAGGTACCGTCCCGAGGACTCCCTGTCCGGGGAAGTCCCGGACAGGGTCTTCGAAGTGCGGGAACTCCCGGGGCCCGGAACCTTCAATCAGAGGATCGACCTTCTGTACGCCCAGGGGCGGGGAGAGCTTTCCCGGGAACAACTCCTGGCCAAGGTACGGGATTGGTTCGCCCGGAGGCGGGCTTCCCTGGAAACCCGCGCGGCGGAACTCCAACACACCGCCGCCGAGTACGGGGACGCGGAACGCCTGCGGGAACTCGGGGACATCCTCATGGGAAGCGTGGGATCCGGAGCCCCGGAGGGCAGGTACCTCGAGGCCCAGGATTTCTACCGGGGCGGGGACGTCCGGATCCGGATCGACCCGGACCGAACCCTTGTGGAAAATGCCCAGGCCTATTACGAGCGGTACCGCAAGGCGGGCTCCGGCCTGGCGGACGTGGAAGCCGAGCTGGGGGAGACCCGGAGACGCCAGGCCGCTCTGGAGGCCGAGGCGGCCGCCCTGGAAACCGAGGAGAGTCCCTACGCCCTGCGAGCCTTCCTGTCCCGCAGGCGGACCGCCGCGGACTCCAAGCGTCCGTATCCGGGCATCGCCCTGGAACGGGAGGGCTGGACCCTCCTGGTGGGCCGCTCCGCCAAGGAGAACGACGAGCTCCTGCGAAGGCACGTCCGGGGCAACGACCTGTGGCTCCACGCCCGGGACTGGCCGGGATCCTATGTCTTCGTGAAGAACCGGCCGGGCAAGTCGGTGCCCCTCGAAATTCTCCTGGATGCGGCGACCCTGGCCCTGTACTACTCCAAAGGCCGGAGTTCCGGGCAGGGGGACCTCTACTATACCCGGGTGAAATACCTGAGAAGGGCCAAGGACGGCCCCCGGGGGCTGGTCATCCCCACCCAGGAGAAAAACCTGCATGTGGCCCTGGAAGAAGGAAGGCTCCGGACCCTGCGGGGCCTGATCGGAAAAGACCGGGAGGAGACCTAGGCCGGGATTCAGCGCCGGGCGGGAACGGGCTCCGCCTCGGTCCTGCGGGGTTTCCGGGGCCGCACGACAAGCTCCTCCCCCTTGAGCTCGACCAAAGCCGTCCAACCGGGGGAATACCTGCCCGCGATCATATCCGCCGCGATCGGATCCTCCAGGGCGCGGGTGATGAGCCTCCGCATGGGCCGGGCCCCGTAGGTGATGTCATACCCCTTCTCCACGAGCCAATCGTGGGCGGACTTCCGGATCTCCAGGGCCATTCCTTTTTCGGCAAGCCGCCGTTCCAATTCGACGATCATGAGGTCCAGGACGGCCCCCGCCTGCTCGCGCGAAAGGGGATGGAACACGACCACCTCGTCAACCCGGTTCAGGAACTCCGGGTTGAACTGGCGCTTGAGCTCCGAGAGGGCCGCCTCCTTGACGGATTCCAGGTCGAAACGCAGGTCTTCGGCATGGAAGCCCAGGCGCTTTCCCCGGGCGATATCCCGGGTGCCCGCGTTGCTGGTCATGATGATGACGGAGTTCCGGAAGGAAACCGTGTGCCCCAGGTTGTCCCGGAGTTCGCCTTCCTCCAGGAGCTGCAGGAGGAGGTTGAAGACATCCGGGTGGGCCTTCTCGATCTCGTCGAAAAGGATGACGCTGTAGGGCCGACGCCGGACCTTCTCGGTAAGCATGCCGCCCTGGTCGTACCCCACATACCCCGGGGGAGCTCCCACCAGGCGTGAGGCGTTGTGCTTTTCCATGAAATCCGACATGTCCACCCGGATCAGCGCTTCCTCGGTGCCGAACAGGCGCTCCGCCAGGGTCTTTGCCACCAGGGTCTTGCCCACGCCGGTGGGCCCCAGGAAGATGAAGGAGCCCGTGGGGCGGCGGTGGTCCGCGATCCCGGCCCGGGATCTCCGTACGGCCGTCGAGACGGCCCGGATGGCCTCTTCCTGGCCCACCACCCGGGCGTGCAGGGCTTCCTCCAGCCCCAGCAGCCGTCCCGCCTCGCTCTCCTCCAGACGATCCAGGGGAATGCCCGTGGCCTCGGAGATCACCTCCCGCAGGTCCCGCTCCGTGACCAGGGCCCGGTCGCGGCTGGGATCGGCTCCCCAGGTGCCCCGGATCTCCTCGAGCCGGGCCTTGAGCTTGCGGATGCTGTCCCGGATCTCCGCGGCCCGCTCATAGTTCTGGGTGGACACCAGGGCCAGCTTCTCCTCCGTGAGGCGCTGTATCTCCTCCTCGATCCGGGGCAGCTCCGGAGGACGGGAGGGATTTTCGATCTTGCGCTTGGAGCCCGCCTCGTCCAGGAGGTCGATGGCCTTGTCCGGGAGGAATCGTTCGGTCAGGTACCGGTGGGCCAGAACGGCGGCGGCCTCCACGGCGTCCCGGGAATAGGTCACCCCGTGGAAACGCTCGTACCGCTCCTTGATCCCCGCCAGGATCTCCACGGTTTCGGCCACCGTGGGCTCCTCCACCAGCACGGACTGGAACCGACGCTCCAGGGCGGCGTCCTTCTCGAAATACTTGCGGTATTCGTCCAGGGTCGTGGCGCCGATGCACTGGACCTCTCCCCGGGACAGGGCGGGTTTGAGCATATTGGAGGCGTCGATGGTGCCCTCCGCGCTGCCCGCCCCGATCACCGTATGGAGCTCGTCAATGAAGAGGATAACGTTGCCCGCCTGGTAGATCTCCCGCATGATGCGCTTCAGGCGCTCCTCGAACTCTCCGCGGTATTTGGTTCCCGCCACCACGGAGGCCATGTCGAGGGTCAGGAGACGCTTATCCTTGAGCACGTCGGGCACTTCCCCCGCCACGATGCGCAGGGCCAAGCCTTCCACGATCGCGGTCTTGCCTACCCCGGGCTCGCCTATCAGCACCGGGTTGTTCTTGGTTCGCCTTGCCAGGATTCGGACCACCCGGCGTATCTCCCGCTCCCGACCGACCACGGGGTCGATCCGATCCGCCCGGACAAGCTCGGTGAGGTCCCGGGCGAACTCGTCCAGCAGAGGGGTCCGCACCGTGCCGGAACCGGCCGCGAGCCGGGCCGCGGGCTTCGCGGCCGAGGGAGACTCCTCCTTCGGGGGAGCCTCCTCCCGGGACGCGGTCAGGTACTTGACCGCCCCGCGTATCTGCTCGTAGTAGACCCCGTATCGGCCCAGCAGGGTCTCGAAGACGCTGCCGCCCTCCCGGGCGGAGGCGATCACGAGGTGCTCGGTCCCGATATACTCGGAGCCGGCCAGGTGCGCCTCCTCGGCCGCGGTCTCCAGGAGGGATTTAAGGCGGCGGGACAGGGGAACGTCGCCCAGCATGAATCCGCCCTTCCGGCCGGACGCCGTCTTTTCGAGCTCGATGCGGATCTCCGTAGTGTCGATCTTCAGGCTCCGCAGGGCGCGATACCCGATCCCCTCCCCCTCCCGCAGGATGGCCAGCAGCACATGCTCCGGAATGAGCTGGTCCGCGTGGAAGCGCTTGGCCTCCTCCTGCGCGAGAACGGAGAGCACCTTCTGGGCGCGTTGGGTCAGACCCTTGAACATTCTACGGAACCTCCACGATTGTCGCCTCGGCCACCAGGGTTCGAAGTGCCCGGGCGCGGACTTCCTCGATCCGGACGGTGTCGGAAGAATCCGGGGACTCCGGCTCCCCCGGCCCTGCAAGGTACTTCAGCAGGTGTGCGTTCCGCAAGGCATAGAACCCCCGGGCCGCTTTCGCGCCCTCGAATCCCGAGAGGATGCCGGCTCCGGATCCCAAGCGCAGTCGCGAAAGGGTTTCCGCCCCCTCGTCGTACCCGATGCGTCGGGCGTACCGGGCCGTGCCGTAGGCCCGGCAGACGACGTCACGGAGCGACTCCGGGTCATGCAAAAGGAGTTCTTCCCGCGCTCCCTTCTCGTAGGCCGATATCCGCTCCACCGCATCCCCCAGGCGCACCAGGATGGACTCCTCGTCCGTCCACGCACCCCGGGGAGTCTCCAGCTCATACAGGGCCCCCGAGGAGGCGCTCTCGTCGGACCAGAACCCCCGGACGGAAAGGCCGGCGTCCAGGGCGGTCCGGAGAGCCCGGTCCACCAGGCCCGCCATGGCCAGGGCCGGGAGATGCACGGTCGCGGAAGCCGACAGTCCGGTACCCCAGTCCGCGATCTCCGCGCAGATATAGCCCGAGTCCGGGGAAAACGCGTAATCCAGGGATTCGGCCAGGAGGGCGTCCAGCTCCGCGGCCAACCTGTATGCGGCGCCAAGGTCCGAACCTGTGGCCTCCGCGCGGATGCGCAGATGGTCGGTCTCGTTGACGGTGCACCAGACAGGCGATTCCCTCCCGAGGGCCAGAAGACCTCCGCCCTGCACAGCGAAAGCCTGGGGAACCAGATCCCGCTCCACCGCGGCCCTGCGGTCCAGGGAGCTCACCTGGGAGAGGTTCGTCAGGTGGAACCGGTCCGCTCCCCCGAGCGCCTCCTCCACGAGGGCGGCTGCCCGGGCGGATTGCGCCTGGTCGGCCCGACCCGGGAAGGGATGACCCTCCAGTCCTCGGCGCAACAGAATCCGGCAGGTGAGGGCCGCTCCGGCCTCCGCGGGAGCCGGCAGCAGGCCGAAGAAGTCATCCAGGGAGCCGCTCATGGCTTCCGGATCCCCAGAGAGCGCAGCAAATCCCGAAGCCGGGCTGCCAGCTCGTAGTCCTCCGCGGCCAGCGCGTCCTGCAATCGGCCTTCCAGGTCCGGGCGCTCAGGTTGCGCGGATACCGGTCTTCCCGGCTCCGCGGCCCCGTCCGGCGAAACCCGGGGTCCCGGGGATAGCCGCCCGGAGGACGCGAACCTCCGGGGCACGCTCCCCCGGTAGGCGCCCCGGCGCCCCCTCCTCTGCAGGAAGGAGACCAGCTCCGCGCGGAACGATTCGAAACAGGCCGGGCACCCGACGCGCCCGGACTTGCGAACCTCCTCCAGCCGGGTGCCGCAGGCGGAACAGGCGCTGCGGTATCCAGGACGGTCGGGGAGGTCCTGGGGAGGCGAAAAAAGATCCTCCAGGGAAATCTGCAGACGGCCGTCCTCCGCGGATATTCCCTGCTCCCTTGCGCAGTTGCCGCAGAGGGCGGACTCCCCCGAGCCTTCCCGGCGTATGAAAACGGAGGCTTCCCGCTTGCCGCAACGATCGCATATCATCCCATTAACTATACTCAATAGCCTAGGAAAAAGGATAGACAGCCGGTATAATTCACGAGAAAACCTTTCGGTATTATTTTATCGTTTTATCGGGAGCCTTCATGAAACGCACTCTGCCGCTCGCGGCGGCCGTCCTGCTGTCCTTCGCCTCGTACGCCTCCTACGCCGTGGGAACCCGGGATGCCCCGGCGCCGGGCGCGGTCCTCAGACTGGGGGCTTTGAAGGGGCCCACGGGCATCGGCATGGTGCGGGTATTCGAGTCGCCCCCGGTCTTGCCGAAGGGAGAAATCCTGGAACTGGAAGCCGTGCCCTCCGCGGACGCCATGGCGGCCAAGCTCGTGTCCGGAGAACTCGACGCGGCCGTCCTGCCCGTCAACCTGGCGGCCAAGCTGTACGCCTCGGGTCTGCCGTACCGCCTTGCTGCGGTCGTGGGCATGGGCATGGTCTCCGTGGTGACGACGGACCCCGAAGTCCGGACCTTCGAGGACCTGAAAGGCCGGGAGGTCCACGTGGCAGGCCAGGGGGCCACGCCGGAATACCTGATCCGGACGATCGCCGCAGCCCGGGGTCTGGACCCGGACAGGGACCTGGTGCTGGCCTTTCGCCTGCCCTACCCGGAGATAGCCGCCTCCCTGGTGGCGGGTCGAATTTCCCTGGCGGTCCTGCCCGAACCCTTCGCGACCCAGGCCCTGTTGGGCAACCCGAGCGCCCGGGTCCCCTTTTCCCTGGACCAACTCTGGCGGGAGGCTACGGGACGGCCGGGATATCCCATGTCCGTGCTGGTGATCCGGGATTCCGTGATCCGGGACCGGCCCGCATCCGCCCGGGCTTTACTGGATGCCTACAGGGATTCCATCGCCTGGGTGAAGGCGAACCCCGGGCAGGCCGGACTCCTGGTGGAAAAGCACGACCTTGGACTCAAGGCAAGCGTCGCGGCCGCGGCCATACCCCGGTCCGCGTATGCTTTCATGCCCGCGGCCGAGGCCCGGGCGGACGTGGAAGCCCTGCTCTCGGTGTTCCTGCGGATCGCTCCTAAGTCCATCGGGGGAAAGCTTCCCGACCCGGGGTTCTATGCGGAAATCGGCAGACGGTAAGCCCTCCCGGGGCATCCCGCCCGCGGCCGCCGCAGGCCTCGGAGCCCTCGCCCTGCTCCTCGTCTGGGAGTTCGCCGCCCGGAGCATAGCCTCGGAGATCGTGCTGCCCTCTCCTGTCCAGGTGGCCCGGACCGCCGCGGAGCTCTTTCCCACCGCCCGGTTCCTGGCGGCCCTCCAGGCTACCTTCCTGCGCGGCATGGCCTCCTTCGGGATATCCATGGCCTTGGGAGGCGCGGTCGGCCTGGCCTGCGGCCTCTCGCCGGTCTTCGCCGCCGCCCTGGCCCCCGCCCTGACCGTGATCCGCGCGACCCCGGTTCTGGCCGTTATCCTGCTGGCCCTGATCTGGTTCCCTTCCGGTGCCGTGCCCGTGTTCGCAGCGGTGCTCATGGCCTTCCCCGTCGTCGTGGCGGATCTCAGGCAGGGTGTCCTTTCGGTGGATTCCAAACTGCTCGATATGGCCCAGCTGTTCCGTCTGCGGAAGCGCGATCGCCTCCGGAGCGTCTACATCCCCGCCGTGGCTCCCCACCTGGCCTCCGCCTCCCACGGCGCCCTGGGTCTGTGCTGGAAGGTGGTCGTGGCCGGGGAAGTCCTCAGCCAGCCCGCCCGGGCCCTGGGCACGGGGATGCAGGGCGCCCGGGTGCAGCTGGAGACAGCGGAGGTTTTCGCGTGGACCCTGGCGGGCATCCTGCTCTGCGCCCTGACGGATGCCGCCTTCAAACTCATACAGAAGAAGGACCCCCTTGCCCTACGAGCTGCATGACATCCGGAAATCCTTCGGGGATCTCCAGGTCCTCTCCGGCTTCACCCTGGATTTTCCCTCCGGAAAGGTAACCGCGGTCCTGGGTCCCTCGGGCTGCGGAAAAACCACTCTCCTGAACATCCTGGCGGGGCTCTCCCCCCCGGATTCCGGGGAACGTCGGGGACTTGCGGACGCCCGGTTCAGCTACGTCTTCCAGGAACCCCGCCTCGTCCCGGCCTTCACGGCCCTGGAGAATGTGGAACTCGTGCTCCGGGCAACCTTCGGCCCCGGCGAGCGCAGGGAGCGGGCGCTCCGGCTTCTGACGGCCGTCGGGCTTGCGGAGGCCCGGGAACTCCGGCCCCGGCAGCTCTCGGGGGGTATGCGCCAGCGGGTCTCCCTGGCCCGGGCTTTCGCCTATCCCGCTGACATCCTGCTCCTGGACGAACCCTTTCAATCCGTGGACCTCCGGACCCGGATCGGCCTCATGGACTCCTTCCTGGATCTTCAGGCCGCGGATCCCCGGACGGTCGCCTTCGTCACCCATGAGGTGCGGGAAGCGCTTTACCTGGGGGATATCGTCATCGTTCTTTCCGACAAGCCCGCCCGCATTCTGGACCGGAAGGAACTGCTCCTGCCCCGGGAACGCCGAAGGTACGGTTCCGCGGACCTCTCCGACGTGGAGGCCGCGCTGTACAGGCTGATATTGGGATGAAACAAGCGTTAACAGGACAGATCCAACAGGATGAACAAGATTCAGCAAGATTAATAATATGATATTTTAAGAAAAGGTATATCGAGCAGATTGAATCAATCCTGGTCTAAAGAATCCCCATCCTGTGAATCCGTCTTGGTCCTGTTCATCCTGTCAAAAATCGCGATAGGCGTTGATCGATCACGACCCGGCAACCGGAGAATCCAGCAGCCGCCGGACCGCGGCGGCCAGCACGGCTTCGGTGAAAGGTTTGGGCAGGAAGGAGGAATCCTCGGCCTCCGGAGCGCGTTCCGGGTACCCCGAAACGAACAGGGCCTTCAGGCCGGGCCGGGCCCGCCTAAGCCGTTCCACAAGGTCGAGTCCGCTCATGATCGGGAGCCCGATGTCCGCCACGATCAGGTCCGGGCCCTCGGCAAGCCGCTCCGATACCAGGATGGCCTCCCCGGGATGTGCCGCGGCAAGGACGGTATATCCCCTGCGGGCGAGAGCCCGCTCCATGAGGCTGCGGATCTCGTCATCGTCCTCCACCACCAGGACCGTCTCCGTCCCCCGGGCGTCCCGGGTTTCCGACTCCCGCGAGGATTCCCGCTCGGCGCCGTCCCGCACCCGAGGGAAGTACAGAGAAAACCTGGTCCCGTTCCCGACCCGGGATTCAAGATCGATGTAGCCGTTGGATTGCTTTACGATACCGTAGACCGTCGCCAGCCCGAGCCCCGTGCCGCCCTCCTTCGCCTTGGTGGTGAAGAAGGGTTCGAAGATCCTGTCGTAGTCCTCCGGAGGAATCCCGACGCCGAGATCGTGTACCGTCAGGGACGCGTAGGAACCCGCGGGGATTCGCTCCAGGGCACCGGTCCGGGATTCCTCCAGATCGCAGGCCGAAAGGCGGACCTCGATCTCGCCGCCTCCGGGCATCGCGTCCCTCGCGTTCACGATGAGGTTCAGGACGATCTGCTCGAAATGGATGGGATCTATGCGGATGAGGGGCGCCTTGTCCCCGGACCGCATGATCAGGTGCACCCCGGCGGGGAGGAGCCTGCCCATCATGCGTTCCATCTCGTCCAGAGCCTCTCCGGGGTTGATGACCCGGGGCTCCATGGGCTGGCGCCGTGAGAAGGCAAGGAGCTGGCGGGTCAGGGCTTCCGCGCGTTTGACGGCCTTCTTGACCCCCTCTACGTCCTCCAAAAGCCGGGGATTCTCCTGGGTTTCCTCCCCCAGCAGGTTGGCGTAACCCAGGATGGCGGTCAGGATATTGTTGAAGTCGTGGGCTATCCCTCCGGCCAGACGCCCCACGGCCTCCATCTTCTGGGCCTGGTGCAGCAGGCGTTCGCTTTCCCGGAGCCGTTTTTCCATCATGGACCGGTACAGGGCGATTTCGATGGAGGTCCGGAGTTCCCTCTCGTCGAAGGGTTTCAGGAGGTACCCGAAGGGCTGGGTGATCTTGGCCCGGGCCAGGGTGGTTTCATCCGCGTAGGCGGTCAGCAGGATGACCGGTACGGACCAGCGGTCGTTGAGCTGTGCCGCGGTTTCCACGCCGTCCAGCGAGCCCTGCAGACGGATGTCCATGAGCACCAGGTCGGGCTTGAGGTCCTCGACCTTCTCCAGCAGCTCCTCGCCGGAGGGGAGGATGCCCTTTACGGAGTATCCGTTTCGCTCCAGGTATCTCTGGATGTCCAGGGCGACGATGAACTCGTCCTCGACGATGACGATGGCGGCTCCGTCGGCCATTTCCTTCCGTTACCTGTCCGTGCCCGGCGGGAGCGGGGCTTCGAGGGCCTCCGTCCGGAAAGCCTGGTCGATGTTCAGGAGGATGACGAACTCGTCTCCCCGCTTCGCGATCCCCTCGATGACCGCATCGTCCAGGCGCCGGCCCAGGCGGGGAGGTTTCTCGGTATTCGAAGGGTCCAGGTCCACGACCTCCCGAACCCCGTCTGCGAGCATGCCGACGGTCAGCAGGCCCCCGCCGTGGTCGATCTGCAGGATGATGATGCTGGTGCCCTCTTTGAGCTCGGAAGGACCCATGCCGAACCGCAGCCGGAGATCCACGACGGGAACCACGCTCCCGCGGTGGTTGATCACCCCCCGCATGTGGGGAGGAGCCTTGGGCACCCGCGTCACGTTCTGCATCTCGAGCACCACCTCGACCCGGGATACGTTCACCGCGAACTGCTCTTCGCCGAGGAAAAAGCAGAGGTACTCGCCGCCGCGGCCCGCGCGTTCCTCCATCCCGCGCCCCCTACTCGATGACTTTCTTGACAACCCCGAGGAGCTTGTCCGCGCTGAAGGGCTTGACTATCCAGCCGGTCGCTCCGGCCTCCTTGCCCTCGTTCATCTTGGATCCCTGGGATTCCGTGGTCAGGACGAGTATGGGCACGAACTTGAACGCCGCGAGTTCCCTGGCCTTCCGGATGAAGGTGATCCCGTCCATGTTCGGCATGTTCACGTCCGTGATGATCAGGTCGAGCTTCCCGAGCCCCCCCAGCGCCTGGAAGGCCTCCAGGCCGTCCTTGGCCTCCGCGGTTTCATACCCTCCCTGGTTGAGGATGTAGGTGATGCTCTGGCGGATCGCCGTAGAGTCGTCCACGATCAGTATCTTCTTGCTCATCGCTCCTCCCTGGCCGAGGACCCCTACCGGGTCCTTCTCAAGACTTCCTCGAATATCCTGGAAAGGGGCAGGACGATATCCACCCCGCCCATCTTGATCGCTTCGTTCGGCATGCCGAAGACGACGCTGGTGGCCTCGTCCTGGGCTATCGTGTACGCTCCCGTGTCGTGGAGCTCCTTCATTCCCCGGGCGCCGTCGTCTCCCATCCCCGTCATTATAACCCCCACCGCGTTCTTTTGCGCGTATCGGGCGGCGGAACGGAACAGCACGTCCACGCTGGGCCGGTGCCGGCAGACCAGAGGGCCGTCCTTGACCTCCACATAGTACCGCGCGCCGCTGCGCTTGAGAAGCGTGTGGCGGTTTCCCGGGGCGATCAAGGCCCGGCCCCGCAGGATCGTGTCGCCGTCCTCCGCCTCCTTCACGGTCAGCCGGCACAGCCCGTCCAATCGGCGGGCGAAGGCCGCCGTGAAGTGCTCGGGCATATGCTGTACGATCACGATGCCGGGGGTATCCTCGGGCAGAGCCTCCAGGAACTCCTTGAGAGCTTCCGTGCCGCCCGTGGAAGCCCCGACCACCACGATCCGCTCCGTGGTCTCCAGCCCGCGCTCCGGGCCCGGCTTGGGCAGCATGACGTCCGCGGTCAGCTTCTGGCTAACCTCGGGCATTCGCGGAGCCGGACGGCGCGCCTTCGGACGCGATAGGTTCGCCGCCTTGACCA
>JBFZER010000321.1:0-2657 GCA_041306765.1 Spirochaetota bacterium
AGGTGGGTTGGCACATTTTTGTACAGTGGGGGGCCCACCCGCTGAGTCAACCCGAACGATACTTCATCTTTGAAGTGAAGCGATCTTGGTTTTTCAAATCCTATTGAAGTTCAAGCTTGCACATTCAACTTGTACATCGTATACTAGAAACTGTCATAATATGACAGTTTCTAGTATGAATCGACTAACCCGTACACTGCTTGAGACATTGGAACACCCCGTTTTCTCGGCCTCGGATATCCAGAATATCGAGCCGAACGACAATATCCGGTATGGCCTGGTGAAGCGTGCGTTGCGGGACGGAGACCTCCTGCAGATCAAACGGGGGCTGTATACCCTGAGCCCGGGACTTCGCAGAATGCCCTTGAACCCAGGGGCCTTGGCGAACCGGCTTTACTATCCCTCCTATGTGAGTCTGGAATACGCTCTGGGCAGGCACGGATGGATACCCGAGGGGATTGTGACGATCACCTGCGCTACTTCCAAGAATTCCGCGGAGTTCGATACTCCGGTCGGACGCTATTCCTACAGACGGATCCCCCAGGCGATGTTCTTCTGCGGGGTGGAGACGTTCTCCTCGGAGGCCGGCTCCTATTTGCAGGCCCGTCCGTTGAAGGCGCTTGCGGATTATGTCTACGCGAATCGGCTCGAGTGGACAAGCCGGGATCCTCTGCTGGAATCCCTCAGGATCGAAGAGGAAGAGCTCGATACGCTTACCTCCGAGGATTTCGACAGCATCCAGGGAAATTATAGGACGGCGCCCGATGTGGAGGCTTTCCTGTCCGGCCTTCGGGAGGATTTGAGGCTATGAACACCAGGATCATCGAGGAACGGCTCAAGCAATACACATCAAGCTCCCCGACTCTCGAGACCCAGGGAATCCGCGAGATCACGCAAGAACTTATTCTCTTTTCCCTCTCCACAAGCGATTTCTTCACCTACGCGGTTTTCCAGGGGGGAACCTGCCTCCGTATCGTGCACGGGCTCAATCGATTTTCCGAGGACATGGATTTCATTTTAAGGCAAAACGATTCGGCCTTTTCATGGAAATCCTACCTCTCCCTGATCGGAACGACCTTGGAGCAATTCGGGTACACGGTCGAACTCCGGGACAAGTCCCAGGTCGGAGATACCGTGAAGAAGGCGTTCATCAAGGATGATTCGATCGGAAAGATTCTCCGGCTCTCCTACGCGGATCGACAGGGGCCGCCCCGAAAGATCAAGATCAAGCTTGAGATAGACACGAATCCACCGGCGGGCGGCAAGTTCGAGACCCGGTACATCGGGTTCCCCGCCGTTTCCAGCATCACGACGGAAACCCTGCCGACCCTGCTGGCCGGGAAAAGCCATGCCCTGCTGTGTCGAACCTATGAAAAAGGCCGGGACTGGTATGATTTCCTGTGGTATATGGCAAGGAAAACGCCCGTAAACTATCCGCGCCTTTCCGCAACCCTTCGGCAAACGGGTCCCTGGCAGGGTAATGAAATGGAAGTAGACAGGGACTGGTATGTCCACGAGATGATAAAAAAGATCGAGGCGACGGATTGGACCCGGGCTCGGGATGAGGTAGCTCCATTCATCCCCCAGAACGAGTTGCCGACTTTAAAGTCATGGAGTACCGCTCTATTCATATCCGCACTGGAGTGGCTTCCCTGAAGAAGGATTCTCGACGAGGCCGAGAACGGAGTGGTCAAGAAGTTGATCGTGCTTCAGATCCGCCGGTCTCTCGAGGAAAACAAAATGACCAAGACGGAGCTGGCCCGAAGGCTGGAAACGTCCCGGCGGCGGTGGATCGATTGCTCGACCCTGAAAATGATTCCATTACCCTTCATATCCTTCAAAGGGCGGCATGGCCCCCTCAACTCAAGACCTCCGCATACCCGCCGAACGACCTCTCGTCCAATCCGAACAGATCCAGTTTCTCTTTCTTCCCCCGTATGGCCGTCTCGCCGAGGGCCCGGTATTCCCGGTCCTGGGCTGCGGCTTCCCGGGTGGCGCGGGAAAGCACCACCGCGGTGTTGAACTCCTTGCCGAGCTGTTCCAGCCGGGAGGCGACGTTCACGGCATCCCCGATGACGGTGTATTCCTGCCGTTCCCGGGTCCCCACGATTCCGGCGAGGACGGTGCCGGTATGGATTCCCGCCCGGAATCGGAGCGGCGGGACTCCCAGGGCCTCCAATCGAGGGGTAGCTTGCTCCAAGTTCGCCCGCAGGGCGTCGATGGACCACAGGGCCCGGGCCGCATGGTCGCCGACGCTGTCCGGAACCCCGAAGACCGCCAGCACGCCGTCGCCGATGAATTTGTTGACCAGCCCCCCTTCCCGCTCGACGCTGACGGTCACGACCTCGAACCAGATGTCGAGGAGGGCCACGACGCGGTCGGGGCTCAAGGCTTCCGAAATTCCCGTGAAACCCGCGAGATCCAGGAAGACGACGGTCGCCTCCTGCAGGCGTCCGCCGCCTTCCTTGTCGAGCGTCAGGAGGTGATCCCGAACCCGGGGATCCACGACGCGGCCGAAGATGGACCGCATTCGCTCCCGCTCCTCGAGCCCCTTGGCCATGTCGTTGAACGCGCCCGCCACCGTGCCGATCTCGTCGTCGGAACTGACCGTGATCCTCGTGCGGAAGTCTCCGGAACCGAGTCGCACCGCGGCGTCG
>JBFZER010000322.1:0-6022 GCA_041306765.1 Spirochaetota bacterium
GAGCCCCAGGCGCCCCCGACGTCGCATTCCCCGAAGATCCCGGTCAGAGGGCTCTTGGCCAGGATCTGGTGGCGGCCCGAGGTGGGCACGGAGGTCCCGCAGAAAGGTCCGACCGCGAAGATGACCGCGTTGTCCGGTCCCAGGGGATCCGCGTCCCGTGGAACGTGGCGGGCCAGGAGGCTGGCGCCGATCCCCGAACCTCCGATATAGGAGCGGATCAACGAACCTTCCAAGGTTTCGACCCGGGCGGAGCCCGTTCCCAGGTCGACGAGCAGTGTCTTGCCGTATTCAAAGGCCATGTAGACTCCTGGTTTCCGTGGCGTGCTTCAAGTGTATACTGGAACCACGCTGAAAACTCCAGGTCCCGGAGCCTTCCGGGCAGCGGCAGCGAAGGAGGCGCGCGATGAAGATCACCACCCTCGTGGACAACGTGGCCTACGGCAAGGGAATCCGCGCCGAGCACGGTTTTTCCGTCCTGATCGAGGCGGGGGGCGCCCGCATTCTTTTCGATACCGGCCAGACCGACGCCTTCCTGTCCAACGCGGCGGCTCTGAAAATCGACATCGCCTCGGTGGACGCCGTGGTGCTGAGCCACGGCCACTACGACCACACCGGGGGCCTGGCGTCTTTTTTCCGGGCCAACCGCCGGGCCCGGGCGTACTGCAAGCCCGCCGCCCTTGGACCTAAGTACCGGGAAGACCGGAGCATCGGAATTCCCCCGGAGGCGGCGGCCTTCCGGGACCGCTTCACCCTGGTGGAGAAACCCCTGGAGGTCGCCCCGGGGGTGACGATCGTGGCCGACATCCCGATCCGGAACGAGTGGGACGGCCACAGGGCCGGTTTTTCCGTGCCCGGTCCGGCCGGCCCGGTCCCGGACCTCTTCGAGGACGAGCTCTACCTGACCCTGAAAGCCGGGGACGGTTTTGCTGTCGTTACGGGGTGCTCCCACCGGGGGGTGACCAACATCGCCGGGGCGGCCCGGGAGGCTTTTTCCGGAGAGATGAAGCTCCTCCTGGGCGGATTCCACGTGAAGGATGATACCCCCGAGGAAATCGCGCGCCTGGTAGCCGAATTGGATCGCCTGGGCGTCGGGCGCCTGGGGGTCTGCCACTGCTCCGGTGTGGACGGGTACGCGGTCATCAAGGGGCTGCGGCCGGATTCTTCCTTTTACAACCACGCGGGGAACCTGGTCGAACTGTGAGGTCCCGTTCGGCCCCGCGTCCCCTCCGGCCGGGATCGTCCCACGCGGGCGGTGCGATCCGGGCCGTCCGGGCTACCTCATCTCCCGCAGGGCACGGGCGATCCCGTAGGCGTGGTCGCCGATCTTCTCGACGTGCCGGACCAGGTCGATGTACAGGAGTTCCAATTTCACGTCCGCCCCGGCCTTCAGGCGCTTCCGGGCGCTCTTTTTCAGGGAAGTCCGGAGCTCGTCGATCCGGTCCTCGTACTCCAAGGCCCGGGCCAGCTGTTCCTCGGAGATGTGCTTGTTCATGTTGGCCACCACGAAGCCCAGGAAGTTTTCCACCAGCAGGGTGTAGGGCCCCAACTCCTCCAGCTTGAGGGCTTCGGTGGGAAGCCTGCGCTTCCGTCCCCGGTCCATCAGGTGCACGAGGCTCAGGGAGTCGTCGGTGATGTTCTCCAGGTCGTCCACGATGCGCAGGGAGGCGGCCAGATCCTTCCGGGCGCGCTCTCCCATCTCGTGGGAGACGCATTCCAGGATGAAACCGGTCAACTCCTCCCGCATCTGGTCCGCCCGGTCCTCCATGGCCGCGACGGCCTCGATCTCCCGTTCCAGGTCCTCGGTGGGAGACTTCAGGATCCCCCGGAACCGGACGAACATGTCCCGGGCGAGGGCGGCCATGTCGGCGATCTCCTTCTGGGCGTACACAAGATTCATCTCCGGAGAGTCCATGATGGGTCCGGCCACGTAGCGCAGCCGCTCCGGGGCGGCCGCCTCGCCCGGACGCTCCCGGACCAGGCGTTCCAGGAGGGCGGCGAACTGCCGGACGAAGGGGAAGAGTAACAGGGTATTCCCCACGTTGAAGACCGTGTGGAGCATGGCGATGTGGGTGGCCACGTTCCCCTCCGTACCGCCCGGCGTGAGGAAGTCCACCAGGCCCAGGAAGGGGTCGAAAAGCAGGACGGCCCAGACGGTGCCCGCCACATTGAACAGGATATGGGCCCAGGCGGCCCTGCGCGCGTGGACCCGGGCGGCCAGGGAGGCCAGGAAGGCGTCGATCGTGGTGCCGATGTTGCACCCCAGGACCAGTCCCGCGGCCATGCGGTAATCCAGGACCCCCTCCACCGCGAGGGTGATCACGATCGCCGTGGAGGCGCTGGAGGAGTGGACCAGGATGGTGAACACGGTGCCCGCGAGGACGCTCAGGAGGACGGACAGGACCCCCAGGTCGGAGAAATCGGCCAGGAAGCGCAGGATGTCGGGGCTCGGGGGCGGGAGGGTGTGGGACAGGAAATCCAGCCCGATGAAGAGGATCCCGAAACCGATGATGGCGTCCCCGTAGCTGCGGAGGGTGTGGTACCGGGTTTTCAGGTAGGTGGCGAGAAAGAACCCGACGCCGACCATGGGAACGGCCAGGAGGGTGATCTTGAATTTGAACCCGATCAGGGAGACGATCCAGGCGGTCACGGTGGTGCCGATGTTGGCACCCATGATGACCCCGACGGACTGGGTCAGGGTGAGGAGCCCGGCGTTCACGAACGATACGACCATGACCGTGGTGGCTGAGGAGGATTGGATCAGGGTCGTGACGCCCAGGCCCGTGAGGATCGCCGCCAGGGGGCTGCGGGTCATCTGGTTCAGGGCGCCTTTCAGCCGATCCCCCGCGGCGCGCTGGATGCCGTCGGACAGGACCTTCATCCCGTACAGGAAGAGTCCCAGGGCGCCTGTCATCTCCAGGGTCAGGGTGATCGCGGTCATGGATACTCCCGGTTCTCGGATCAGGGCGGATTACCAGGAATCTTATACAATCCTTACGATGTATTTGCATAGCCGAACCCGGGCTCTTCCTGCCCCGGGGGGAGGCGAAGTACGGTACGTTGCGGTATATTCCCGGTGGAGGCGGCCTCGAGGGGCCGCCGAAACAAGCCGTAGGAGCGCATTCATGCGGAGCGGAACCATCCTTCCCGCGGCGGCGGCCGCGCTGGCCCTCGCGGCCTCACCCCTCCTCTCCGGGACCCCCCTGGCTTCGCGGATACCTCCGGACCGCGCCGCAGCCCTTGCGCGGGGCGAGGAGCTGCGCCGTTCCTCCACGGGCCGGGAGGCGTCCGTAGCCTGGGCACCCGCCCACCCCCTGGCGGAACGGATCGAGAGGGCCCTGGGAGAGGAGGAGCCGGAGGGGGTGGTGGAGGCTCTGTACCTTTGGAGGAAGCCCCGCTCTTCCGTTCCCGAAGCGGAGCTCCTGGCCATCTACAACGTCCTCCGGGCGGTAGGATCCCTGCAGGGCATCGAGTACTGGTCGGCCAGCCGAAAAACCATGCGCCTGTTCTACGAGGAGTCCTGGCGGGTCGTCTCCCCGGAGGACCGGACCCGGGTGCCCGACGAGAAGGTCGGAGCCGCACCCCCCGCGGAGACCTTCACGGTCTGGCAGAAGGACCTCTCCTTCGGCGGCAACCTGAACCGCCTGGACTACCGGACCGCCGCGGACGGGGTTCTGCTGGAATCCGTCAACCTCACCCGGATGTACTACAAGTTCGTCCCCGTGGCGGCGCCGGGGACCCTGAAGGTACGGGTCCTGGTCCTGAATACCGACGAGGGCCTCCTGTTCTGGGCCGTGTCCAGCGCCCGGGCCGCGGTGGTCCCCGGGGTTCGGGGCAAGCTGGAGGACTCCTTCGGCAACCGTGCCGAGGCCGTGTTCCGGTGGTTTTCCGCGAAGGCCGGGGAGGCCTGGAAGGGTCTCTAGCGGCCCGCCGGACCGCAGGGACCGCCCCGGACCCGAGGGTTCCCGGACCTGATGTTCCCGGACCCGAGTTTGTGCCCCCGTCCCGGGCGTGCTATAGTGGATCCATGAACCGAAACCGGGGAGAGCCGCCCGCGGCCCAGGACATCCGGGCAGCGGCGGACATCCTCGCGGACCTGGCCGCGGGGATGGACACGGTGCTGCGCGGGAAGGACGGCTTCGTCCGGGACTTCCTGGCCTGCGCGGCTGCGGGAGGGCACGTCCTGGTGGAGGACCTTCCCGGCCTTGGGAAGACCACGGCGGCCAAGACCTTCGCGGCCCTCCTGTCCCGGGGACCGGATTCTTCCGCCGCCTTCCGCCGGCTCCAGTGCACCCCCGACCTCCTGCCCTACGACGTCACCGGGGTGGACGTCTTCGATCCGGACCTCCGGACCTTCGTATTCCATCCCGGTCCGGTCTTCGCCAACGTACTCCTGGCGGACGAGCTCAACCGAACCCCGCCCAAGGTCCAGTCCGCCCTCCTGGAGGCCATGGCGGAGGGGCAGGTAACAACGGGGGAGGCCACCCGCCCCCTGCCCGAGTTCTTCTTCGTGGCGGCCACCCAGAACCCGGTGGAAACCGAGGGGACCTATCCCCTGCCCGCCGCCCAGCTGGACCGCTTCCTGATGCGCGTCCGTCTGGGCTACCCCGACCGGGAGGCGGAGCTTTCCATACTCCGGGACGACCCTTCGGCGAACGTGCTGGCGGATCTGGCGCCGCGCCGATCCGTCGAGGATATGCTCTTCCTGCGCCGCACGGCCCGGTCGGTCTGGGCGGATCCCTCCCTCCTGGAATCCATCGTGGACCTGGCGGCGGTGACCCGGTCTCATCCGGGCATCCTCCTCGGAGCCTCCCCCCGGGCCGCCCTGGGCCTGCTGGCCGCCGTCCGCGCCCGGGCCCTCCAGGAAGGCCGGGGTTTCGTGGTCCCCCAGGACATCGTGGATCTCGCAGTCCCGGTGCTGGCCCACCGGATCCGGACCCGGGACCCCGGGTTCGACCTGGCCCGGTGGCTCCGGGAAGAGGCGGCCGCCCGCACCGATCCCCTCCGCAAGGCCTAGGGCGTACCCATGCGGGTCCGGATGTCGCGGAGCGCTCCCCGGGAGATCACAAGAGCCGGCCTGCGCTTCACCCCCCGGGGTGCGGGCTTTGCCCTCCTGGCCGCCGGACTCCTGGCTGCCGGGGCTCTCCGCTCGGAGTTGGGCGCCCTGCTGTGCGGCGCGGGACTGGCCGCCGCGATCCTGGCTTCCCTGGCCGGGGTCGCCTACGAAGGCCGCCGCCAGAGGCTCGCCCTCGCGGCGGACCCCGAGGCCCTGCGGCCGAGCCTGTCCCCCGCCGCCCGGGACGGAAAGCCCGGTCTCCGGGCTGCTTTCCGGGTCGAGAACCGCGGCGTTCCCCTGCCCCGGGCTCCGGGGACCTCGGCCTGGGCGGAAGTCCGCGGGGAGACCCGGCAGGGACGAACCGCGGGGGCTTCCGCAGCCCTGCCCGCCCCGGGTTCGGCGGCGGAGACGGACTTTCCGGCTTCCGGATCCCTGCTCCGGGGGGTGTACCGGGGAGCGGGCACCCTGGTTGCGGGGGACGCCTTCGGGTTCTGGCGCTCGGTCCGGGAGCTTCCCGGGGGCCTGGAGACGGCCGCCTTCCCGGAATCGGGCCCCGGTCCCGTCTCCGCTCCGAGGGGATCGGGAGGCTCCCGGTCGGACCTCTCGGACCGCCGGATCCGGGGCGATGACCGCTTCGACTCCCGGCCCTACCTGCCCGGGGACGATCCCCGCCGCCTGCACTGGAAGCTCTTCGCCCGGTTCGGGGATCTCTTCGTGCGCCCCGGGGACCTGTCTCCGCCGCCCCGGAAGACCGTGCGGATCCTCCTGGATACGGAGCGCCCGGGGTACCTGCGGGGCGATGCGGGGGAGCATTACCTGGATTCCCTGGTCTCCGCGGCTCAGGGATACGCCCGCGGCCTGGAGGATCGGGGCTGCGAGATCCGCTTTTTCGCACCCGGGATGCCGGACGCGCCGGCGGATCCCGCGGGTCGGCTGTACTGGCTGGCGGACCTGGCCTGGGGGGACGTC
>JBFZER010000323.1:0-9773 GCA_041306765.1 Spirochaetota bacterium
CCCTGGTCAAGGGGGATTTCAAGAAGGGCCCGTCCTGGAAGCAGGCCGGAGGTTCCGCCCTGCTCGGGGTGTTCCTCCTCCTCCTGGGCAACGGGCTCCTCACGATCGCGGAAAAGACCATTCCCAGCTACACCGCCAGCCTGATCGTCGTATGCGGCCCCTTCTACATCGCGGCGTACAACTATCTCCTCTTCCGGACCCGGATTTCAGCCATCCGCATCGGAGGAGTGCTGGCCGGAATCCTGGGCATCGCCGTCCTGCTGTACGACGGCAACTCCCTGGCCGCCACGTTCCATCCATCGGTGCTGATCGCCGTGGCAGGGACGCTCGCCTGGTCTTTCGGAACCAGCGTGTCCCGCGCCCTGCCCAAGGCCGAGAGCGTGTTCGTGTCCACGGCCATCCAGATGACCGTGGCGGGAGGGGCAGCCCTGGCCTCGGCACGAATATCGGTGCCGGACTTCGGCGCCGCGTTCCGGGGAGTATCCGGCTGGTCCTGGTTCTCCGTGGGATACCTGGCGGTCATGGGCACGATCACCCTGGTGGCGTACAACCACCTCCTGGTCAAGGAACCCAGCTTCCGCATCTCCAGTTACGCCTTGGTCAATCCTCTGATCGCCGTAGCCCTGGGCCTGGCGGTCGGGGAAAAGGCGACGCCCTACCTGCCCTTCGGCGTTCCCCTGATCCTCGGGGGGCTGACACTCATGCTCTACGGGGACCCCATCCGGGATCGGCTTCGGGGGAGCGGGGCTGCGGGGTGAAAGGTTCACGTTGATGGTCTGCCCGTCCTTCTTTTCCCGGTCCGTTTCCAGCCGGCTCCTGAGAAGCCGGTACTCTCCGAACCCGCAGGAAAGCCTGACGGTTTCCCGGATCGGATGCAAGCGAATCGGCGGTTTCCTCCCGTATGACCCGCGGGAGGCACGAGGATGTATACTCCGTTCAGGACGCCCCGCGGCGTCCGCCCGGCTGCGGTATCCGGCGCCGGAACCGTGTCCGCCGGATGCGCTCTCGGACTGGCAGCCCTTCTCTCCGCCTGCGTTCCCCAGGTCGTATCGGAGGTGCTCGCTCCCCGGGACCTGACGCCCCCGAGCGTGCGGGCCTGGGACTCGATCGGTGCCGGCGAATTCGTTGTGGACTTTGACGAAGACGTGGAGGCTTCCCCGGCCGACTTCGCCTCGGACCCGGACCTGGGCGTCCTGGAAGCGCGAACCGAGGGGAGCCGCGTCCGGATCTCGGCTTCCGGGGCCCTCTCCGCGGGCGAGGCCCTGTCCCTGGAAGGGACGGTTCGAGACGCCTCGGGCAATTCCACAAGCTTTGTCCTTCCCTTCTGGGGACACAACCCGAGCCTGCCCGGGATACTGCTCAACGAGGTCCTGACCCAGGGATCGACGACCCATCCCGACGTCCTGGAGTTGGCGGTCCTGGAATCGGGGAACCTGGCGGGGCTTACTTTCCGGGTAGGCTGCGCGGGAAAGCCCGTCCTCCGATATGTCTTCCCCCCCTGTCAGGTCGCCGCAGGGGAGTACGTGGTCCTCCACCTGAAGCCCCAGGGGATCCCGGAGGAACGGGACGAGACGGCGGACGCGGCCGCCTCGGGCGGCCTGGATGCATATCCGTATTCCCGGGACTTCTGGTACCGGGGAGGCGACGGAGCCCTCCCGGGGGAGAACGGGGTGCTGACCCTGTATCGTTCGCCCACCGGATCGCTCCGGGACGCTCTTCTCTACTCCGCCCGGACTTCGGGATCGGACACGAAGTACGGCGGATTCGGGAGCCAGTCCCTGCTGGACCAGGCGCGGTCGATCGTCGCGGAAGGGGGATGGGTCATCCCGGGATCCGAGGTCCGGCCGGAGGACGCAGCCCGGAGCGAAGGGACCACCAGTACCCGAACGATATGCCGTTCATCCGCTTCCGCGGACTCCGACACGGCCTCGGATTGGCACGTGGTGCCTACCAAGGGTTCCACGATCGGCAGGCAGAACTCGGATGCAATTTATTCTCCCTAGGAAGAATAAGGGAGGATCTTAAGGCTCTGAGGCCGGGGTTATATGAGGTCCTTGAATAGGCCTTCGATCTGGGGCTTGGGAAGGGCCCCGACCTTCTGCCGGGCGGGCTTCCCGTCCTTGAAGACCATGATGGTGGGAATCGAGATGATGCCGAAACGGCCGGCCAGTTCGCCCTGGGTGTCCACGTCCACCTTGCCGACCTTGAGCCTGCCTTCATACGCCCGGGCGATTTCGTCCACCGCGGGCGCGATCATCCGGCAGGGTCCGCACCATTCCGCCCAGAAATCCACCAGCACGGGGAGGCTGGACTTGAGGACCTCCTCCTCGAAATTCTCGGATGTCAGCGTGACTTCCAGGCTCATATTCCCTCCGGCTCTCTGGACGTTAGGGGTAATATAGGGCGAAACCACCGCGGAGTCAAATGCCCCGGGCCGCGCGGACCGGCTTGCGCGGCCGCAGGCAGCCGCGGTATCCTCAGCGGCATGCTGAATACCTTCCTGCAGATCTTCCTCACGATCTTCATCGTGATCGATCCCATCGGCATCGTGCCCCTGTTCATCTCCGCGACGGGACGGATGACGGAGGTTCAAAAAAAACGCACGATCTGGAAGGCCGTGGCCGTGGCCTTCGTGGTCCTGGGGATCTTCACCCTTGCCGGCCGGTTTATCCTCTCGTTCTTCGGGATCTCTCCGGGCTCCTTTTACGTGGCCGGTGGCACCCTGTTTTTCCTGATCTCCATCGACATGCTTTTCGGCCAGCCCAAGCGCACCAAGACCAGCAAGGAGGAGGAGGATGAGGACTCCTCGTCCGTGGCGGTCTTCCCCCTGGCCATACCCATGATCGCGGGACCCGGCACCATCACCACCCTCATGCTCTATTCCGCGGACGCGCCTTCGTACCTGACCGTGACCCTCATGCTCTTCGGGGCCGTCCTTTTGTCCCTGGCGGGGGTGACGGCGGCCATGTTCTCCTCCCGCATCGTCCTGCGGGTCCTGGGGCGCACGGGAGTTTCCGTAGTGGAGCGCATGATGGGGCTCGTCCTTTCGGGACTCGCGATCCAGTTCGTGTACGACGGGCTTTCCAAGCTGGGGATCGTCGGCTGAGCCGCCGGCGGGCCCTCCGTCCCGGGGCCGTCCCCGCATAAAAAGGCCGAGGCGGGACGGCCCGCCTCGGCTCTTGGATCCTGCGAACCGCCGGCCGCGGCTCAGGCCGCCTTCGGAACCGGAGCCTTCAGGAACTTCTGGATCAGGAAGCCTCCGACCAGGATGGCCGCCCCAAGCACGTCCGTAAAGGTGCCCGGGGTCACCAGCAAGATGCCTCCGATGATGAACAAGGGCCGCTCCCATACATGCATGTTCCGGGTCAGGTAACCCATGACCCCGGCGGATACGCCGATCATGCCGATGGAGGAGGTCACGAAAATCACGATCATGTCCAGGAACGTGGCCCCGATGCCGAGCATCTGGGGATTGAACACGAAGATGTAGGGCACCAGGAAGGCCGCGATCGCGAGCTTTGAAGCCGCGATCCCGGTTCTCATCGGATTCGCCTTCGCTATTCCCGCGCCCGCGAAGGCCGCAAGGGCAACGGGCGGGGTAACGTCCGCGATGATTCCGAAGTAGAAGGCGAACATGTGGGCGGGCAGGACGATGGATATGGTGTAGGGGTCCATGCCGGGGCTCAGCTTGGACAGGATCATCATGATGGCGGGTGCGGCTATTGTGGAGGTTATCACATAGTTGGCTGTCGTCGGGACGCCCATGCCGAGGATGAGGGAGGTGATCATCGTGAAGACCAGGGTGAAGAAGAGATTCCCGTTCGCCAGGGCCACAAGGCTGGAGCCCAGCTTGAGCCCGAGGCCCGTGAGGGTCACCACTCCGATGATGATGCCCGCGCAGGCCGTGGCCGCCAGGACGCCCAGGGCGCCCCGGGCTCCGGACTCCAGGCCCACGATGATGTCTCGCCACCGGAATTCGACGGGATGCTTCCGGAGCCAGTTCACGAACGAGGCGATGCCCGCGGTCCCGATCGAGAGCACTATGGCGATCAGGGCGGCCCGCATGGGAGTGTATCCGGTGACCAGGAGCCAGATTATGGCTACCAGGGGGATCACCAGGTAGGATTTTTTCGCCAGCACCATGAGCTTGGGCAGTTCCTCCCGGGTCATGCCGCGCAGGCCCAGCCGCTTGGCTTCCAGGTGGACGCCGGCCCATACGCCGAAGTAGTACAGGAGTGCGGGTACGACGGCGGCACCGATGATGCGGGCGTAGGGAATGCCCGTGAACTCCGCCATCAGGAAGGCCGCTGCGCCCATGATGGGCGGCATCAGCTGGCCGCCCGTGCTGGCCGTGGCCTCCACGGCCCCGGCGAACTCCGGCTTGTACCCGAGCTTCTTCATCATGGGAATGGTGAAACTCCCCGTTCCCACTACGTTGGCCACGGAGCTTCCCGATACCATGCCCATGAGACCGCTGGATAGGACGGCCACCTTGGCCGGCCCGCCGGAAGCCCAACCGGCGATCGAGTTGCTGATGTCGATGAAGAACTGCCCCAGCCCCGTTTTTTCCAGGAAAGCCCCGAACAGGATGAACAGGAAGATGAAGGTGCTCGATACCCCCAGGGGAATTCCGAAGATGCCCTCGGTGGTGAAGAAGAGGTGGCCGACCAGGGTGTCGAGCCGGGCTCCCCGGTGCGCCAGCCGCCCCGGGATGAAGGGACCCGCGAAGGCGTAGAGGATGAACACTCCGGCGATGATCACGATGGGAAGGCCCACCACCCGCCGTGTCGCCTCGATGACCAGGGCCATGCCCAGGACCCCGATGACGATGTCCAGGGGAGTGGTCGTGCCGGCACGGAGTACAAGCTGCTGGTAGAATGCGACGATGTACAGGGGCGCCGCGGCCCCCGCCACGGCCAGGACAACGTCCAGGGGATGCAGTTTGTTCCGGGGCCACATCTTGCGGGTCGGATACAGCAGATAGATGAGGGCCATCCCGAAGCCCAGGTGGATCGCCCGCTGAATATGGGCGTCCAGGACTCCGAACGCGGCGGTGTACACCTGGAATACCGAGAACGCGATGGCCAGGGCCGCGATGAACTTGCCCAGGATACCGGGCAGGGTGCGGAAATCCGCTTCCTTGTCGAATTTCTTGAGGATCTCGGCTCCGTTCACCGTATCCGCCGGGCCGGACGATTCCGGAGGGGCCGTCGGTGCTCGCTTTTCGGGTGCGGTTGCGGGTTTCTTCGACGAGGCGGCGCGTTTTTTCGGCGTGCCCTCCCCTGCCGCGGCAGGGGCTTTAGTTTTACGTTCGCTCATGCCCATTCCTCCGGATAGCGTCTCTTTATCGACCTTCCCGCCGGGATACAAGGACCCCGATGCGGGGAATGATTCGAGCTTCCAGGATCGCCAGATCTTCCGGGGCGATCCACGTCGAAAGGGGGTATGCCCGGCCTCCCGTTATGATCACGTGCCCGGGAAGCGGGGATACCCGGATGGGGAGGGTTCGGTACCTTCGATCCATCCGCAGGACGAATCGATTTCCTTCCTGGGAAAAACCTCCCTCGGCGTCCGAGGGTATCCCCACGCCCAGGGTATCGAACCGGGTGGCGGTAAGCCTGAGGCTTCCGTCCGCCTCGATCGTATACTCCTCGTCCACGTCGGACAGGTGCACGGAATGCACAAAGCGGTGGACGAAGGTGCCGTCTTCGCAGATCAGACGGGCGCGAATACGGCCGCCTTCGTCCCGGATCGTCAGGACGGGGACCATCGGCAGAACCAGGAATACCGCGGCTCCGGCGGCGACGGCCGTGATAATAAAAAACCGTAGACTGCGCCTCATCGATCCTTAAAAAAACGGGGTGTCCGGGCGGGCGAGCCGCACGGGACACCCCGGTTGTTCCTGAATACCCGACCGAGGCGGAGCCTCGGCCGGAAACATGATTACTTGCCCATTTCCTTGAAGTACTTCTCGGCGCCGGGATGCAGGGTGAGGGGCATGCCCGCCTTGCCGGTATCCAAGGTGATCTGGGAACCGACCTTGTGGGCGGCCTTGAGGCGTTCGGTGTTGGCGTACAGGGTCTTGACCATCTGATAGGCCAGATTGGCGTCCAGGTTGGCCTTGACGGCGAGCATGGCCTTCACGGTTACCGTGCTGACCGGGACATCCACGCCGGTGTAGGTGCCCGCGGGGATCGTGGACGGGGTGTAGTAGGGATACTTCTTGGTGATGGCGGCGATGATTTCCGGGGAAATGTTGACCAGCACGATCTTGCGGCTGGCGGCGATGTCCTGGACGGCGGCGGTCGGGTGGCCGGCGGTCACGAAGGCGGCGTCGATGTTGCCGTCCTTGAGGTTGTTGGCGGCCTCCGCGAAGGAGAGTACTGGGCGGTCAGGTCCTTGTAGGTCAGCCCTGCGGCCTCGAGGATCTGGCGGGCGTTGGCCTCGGCTCCGGATCCCGCGGCGCCCACGGCAACCCGCTTGCCCTTGAGATCGGAGATCTTGGTGATGCCCTTGTCGGCCAGGGTGATGACCTGGCAGGTCTCATTGTAGAGGGTCAGAAGGCCGCGGATGTCCGCGAAGGCCTTGTCCTTGAACATCTCCAGGCCGTTGACGGCGTAGTAGCAGATGTCGTTCTGGACCATGATGACTTCGTTCTTGCCGTCCCGCAGGAGGTTGATGTTGGCGACGGAGGCGCCGGTGCTCTGGGCGGTGGCGTTCACGCCTTTGATGTTGGCATTCCAGATCTCGGCCAGGGCGCCGCCGAGGGGGAAGTAGGTGCCGGCGGTTCCGCCGGTGGCGATGTTGACAAAGGTCTGCTGGCTGCTCAGGAAGGGGGCGGCGATCAAGAAGAGAGCGACGACGAGGGCGGTAATGGAACGCTTCATGAAATCTCCTCCGTAAAACTGTAGAGATTACATCGGGTCAATTAAGTAAAAAATAAACGATTTCCCCGATGAGGGTTATTCTACTACGACATTTCCGGAGCTTGCAAGGAATTTCCGAACATCCGACACGGGCCTCTTGCAACGCGGCCCGAGGGAACGATCCGGAGCCCGCACGGGATGCCCCGCCCCGGAACGGGCGTGGAGCATCCCGCTCTTGCGAGGGGAGGGCGCGAGTCCGGCTGGTCCGCGGAATTTCGCGCCGCTCCGGCGGAAACGGCTACTTCTTTGCTTCCTTGAAGAACTTGTCAGAGCCGGGGTGCAGGGTGAGGGGCATGCCCGCCTTGCCGGTATCCACGGTGATCTGGGAACCGACCTTGTGGGCGGCCTTGAGGCGCTCGGTGTTGGCGTACATGGTCTTGACCATCTCGTAGGCGACCTTGGCGTCCAGGTCGGCCTTGACGGCGAGCATGGCCTTCACGGCGACGGTGCTGACCGGGACATCCACGCCGGTGTAGGTTCCCGCGGGGATCGTGGTGGGGGTGTAGTAGGGATATTTCGTGGTGATCGCGGAGATGATCTCGGGGGAAATGCTGACCATCGCGACCTTGCGGCTGGCGGCGATGTCCTGGATGGCAGCGGTCGGGAAGCCGGCGGTCACGAAAGCGGCATCGATGTTGCCGTCCTTGAGGTTGTTGGCGGCCTCCGCGAAGGAGAGGTACTGGGCGGTCAGATCGCTGTAGGAGAGCCCGGCGGCCTCGAGGATCTGGCGGGCGTTGGCCTCGGCTCCGGATCCCGCGGCACCCACGGCAACCCGCTTGCCCTTGAGGTCCGTTATTTTCGTGATGCCCTTGTCGGCCAGGGTGACGACCTGGCAGGTCTCGTTGTAGAGGGTCACCAGGCCGCGGATGTCCGCGAAGGCCTTGTCCTTGAACATCTCCAGGCCGTTGACGGCGTAGTAGCAGATGTCGTTCTGGACCATGATGACTTCGTTCTTGCCTTCCCGCAGGAGGTTGATGTTGGCGACGGAGGCGCCGGTGCTCTGGGCGGTGGCGTTCATGCCCTTGATGTTGGTGTTCCAGATCTCGGCCAGTGCGCCGCCGAGGGGGAAGTAGGTGCCGGCGGTTCCGCCGGTGGCGATGTTGACGAAGGTGGGCTTCACTTCCTTGGGCTGGCAGCCGATGAAGAGGGCCGCTACCAGAAGGAAAGCGATACCGAGAACGGCGATGGAACGCTTCATGGAAATTCCTCCCTGACGACTGTGTAGATTGATACCGGGTGTTCGGGTAGAAAATAATCGATCGAACCCGGCCTCGGGTATTGTACAACGGTACGGCACGGGGGCGCAAGGTTTATTCGCGTCAGCGCTTCCCGGGTTCTGGCGTTGCCGGAAACCAGTGGAACCAGAGCTTTTCCGCCCCCGCGAGGATCGTGCGGCTGGAGGCCGGCCGCGCCCCGAAATGGGACGGGAAATCCTCCCGGTTGGCGATGAATCCGAAGCTCCAGCCGGGATACCGCTCCCGCAGACCGGCGGCCCGGCGCCAGGTTTCCTCCGCCTCCGCCTCGGTACCCATGCGGATTCCGTAGGGAGGATTTGCCAGCACCAGGCCTTCCGGGATGCCTCCGGAGGAACTCTCCTCCATCTCGAGCCTGTCGAACCGGACCAGGTCCCCGACTCCCGCCCTCCGGGCGCCGGCCCGGGCGATGGCCACGGCACGCTCGTCCCGGTCGCTGCCCTGGATGTCCGCCCGGATGTCCCGCCGGATCCGCGATTCGAGCTCCCCCCGTGTCTCCCGGAGGGCCGCCGCGTCGAAGGATGGCATGGTCTCCCAGGCGAAGGACCGGCGGAGGTTGGGGGCCTCGTCCCGGGCCCATAGGGCCGCCTCCACGGCGATGGTCCCTCCCCCGCAGAAGGGGTCCCGGAGCGGACGTTTCCGCGTCCACCCGGACAGGAACAAAAGGCCCGCGGCCACGGTTTCCCGCAGGGGGGCGTCCACGGACTCGGTGCGCCAGCCTCTCTTGTACAGCGGGTCCCCGGAGAGATCCACGAGGGGCGTGCACAGGTCGTCTTCCAGGTAGATGCGGATTTCTCGCTCCGGTCCGGTTTCCGGCATGCGGGACTGCCGGTAGACCCGGCCGAGCCGCTCGTAGATCGCCTTGTGCGCCACGGACTGGACGGAGGTCTGGGCCTCCAACGCGGAGGAGTGGGAACGGACCCGGACGATGGTCACCCGATCGTCCCGGCCTATCCAGCGCTCCCAGGGCAGGGCCCGCATGCCCTCGTACAGGGAATCGAAATCCGGAGCGTGGAAGCCTCCGGGAGCGGCCAGGAGGCGATCCGCGGTCCGAAGGGAACATAGCGCCCGGGCGATCCCCCGCGGGTCCGCCCGGAATCCGATGCGGCCGGGGCTGCGGGACTCCGCATCGATCCCGATGCGGGAGAGTTCCTGGGACAGGACCTTTTCAAGGCCCACCGGGCAGATGGCCGCCAGGGCGGCGTCGGGATTCGGCATGCTCCGAGTATGGACTGGGGCGGTCGGGAGAGGCAAGCCGGCCTGACGCGAACGATTGACACGCGCTTCGACTATCCGTATACTGCCCACGTTTCGGGGGTGTAGCTCAGTTGGCTAGAGCGCATGAATGGCATTCATGAGGTCAGGGGTTCAATTCCCCTCACCTCCACGAAATGGCAACGAGCCGTCCTCCGGACGGCTCGTTTTTTTTCAGGGAACATGAGGGGAATGGAAGGGTTCGCCCGCGCCGCGGTAGCGGCGGAAGCGCGCAGGGCCGCGCGCGCCAGGGCGAACCCCGGGCCTGCGGGCCGAGACCGGATCGAGGCCCGAAGGCCGATTCCCCTCACCTCCCCGAAAAGCGGCCGTCCTAGGGGAC
>JBFZER010000324.1:0-2603 GCA_041306765.1 Spirochaetota bacterium
CCATACCTTTCCCAGGAGGACGACATAGAGGACGCAGAGCGCCAGGGTCCGGGCGATGCGGACCCAGGAGGAACCGCTCCCGCCTGCCGCCGAGCCCTCGGCCTTGGCGAACATCCTCGCCGCTCCCCTGCGCAAGGATCGGATCAGCATGGCCAGGCTCAGAAGGAAGAGCATGGCCCCGATGAAGGCCGGGACGACCCCGGGTCCCGAGAAGGGGCTTTCGTTGCGGTCCGCCATGGTCGGCATGCGAAGGGACGTGTAGGTGACCGCGGTGGAGAATACGATCAGGATCGCCGAGGTGACCATATCGACCTTGGTCATGGTCCGTTCTGTCATGGGGAGCTCCAGGAAAAATAGTCTCGTCCCGGGACGGATCCCGTGTACGGCAAGCGCCCGCCGGCCGAGGCCGACGGGCGCGGTCACGAACAACGATTTTCTAGAGAACGAGCGGCATCACGGCTTGGGGATGCCCACGGTGTCCGGGGAAATCTTGGCCTTTCCGGCCTCGTAGTAGAGCCAGGCGACGGGCTGGTAGTAGCTGAAGGCCCGGTCCTGGGCTTCCTTGCCGAAGGAGGGGGCGAACACCGCGCCCCGGCTCTTGGCGTATTCCTGGACCTTGGCGGACTTGAAGATCACATCCTGCCAGGCCTTTTCCACCGTGGCGATCACCTCCGCCGGGACTCCCTTGGGGATGAAGATCCCGAAGTAGTTCGGGCCGGTCTTGAAATCCTTGATCCACTTGGTGATGGGCGGGATCTCTCCGTAGCCGTCCAGGACCAGGGGCTTGTCGGACATGACCGCCAGGGGTCGGATCTTCTTGCCCCGGATCATGTCAGCCTGTTCCACCGCCAACTGGGTGGTCATCTCGGTCTCCCCGGACACGCAGGCTATGACCGCGGGGTTTCCGCCGTCGTAGGTCACGTGCTTGTACTCGATCCCCGTGTACTTGCGGATCAGTTCGATGCCGATGTGCCCCGCGGAACTCTGCCCGGCGGTGGCGACGGTCAGGGAGCCCTTCTTTTTCTTGAAGGCGTTCAAAAGATCCCTGAAATCCTTGTAGGGGGTGGCGGCGTTCACACCCACCACGGAGACGTTGGCCACGGAGAGGAAGATGTGCCAATCGTTCCGGATGTCCGTGTCCAGCATGCCCTGGACCTTGTAGGTGGCCAGGTCCGCGGCCGCTCCGGCCGTCCAGGTGTAGCCGTCGCGCTCGGCGTCCAGGGCGTTCTTGGTGCCCACGGATCCCGAGGCTCCGGGCTGGTTCACGATCACGATCTTCTGGCCCAGGACTGCTTCCAGCTCCGCGGCGCAGACCCGGGTCACCTGGTCCGTCGATCCGCCCGCGCCCCAGGGCACGATGATGGTGATCGGCTTCGAGGGTTTCCAGGTAGCCTGGGCCGATACGGCGCCGACTGCCAGGAACAACACCAGAACGACTGCGAGAATTCGAGTACCGAGTTTCATGTCGTGAGCCTCCTTACGGAAACGTTCGCTTTCCGAAAGTATGGAATACCTTGGGGACGGCGTCAAGAAAACAATTGAGCAGTCCTGTAATTTTTCCGGCTTGACACCGGTCCGGGGCGCCCCGCATGCTTGACCCATGGCATCTTCCTCGACCTACGCCCCGGGATCCGCACCGGCCGTCCGTTTACCCGTCGTCCTCGTGACCGGTTCCAGCCGGGGTCTCGGACGGGGAGTAGCCGTGGAGCTTGCCGCGGCGGGATTTTCCGTGGCGGTCCACTACGCCGGCAACCTCGAGGCCGCCCGGGAAACCCTCCGGCTGTGCGCCGCCGCGGCGGAGCCGGCCCCGGAATCCCGTTTCCCTGATCCAGGCTCCCCGGTGGGGGCCGCCGGAGGACCGCCCGGGCCGCGCTTCGAGGCCTTCCGCGCCGACCTGGCCGATCCCGCCCAGCGCCGATCCCTGGCCGAGGAGGTCTTCGGGGCCTTCGGAACCCTGGACGCACTGGTGAACAACGCGGGCATCGCCCCCCGGGTACGGGCGGACATCCTTTCGGCCTCGGAGGAATCCTTCGAGGAGTTGATGAACACGAACGTCCGGGGCCCCTACTTCCTGACCCAGGAGGTGGCCCGGCGCTGGCTGGCCGGTCCCCGGGACACACCGCTTCCCGGGGGACGAAAAATCGTGTTCGTCACCTCCATCTCCGCCCGGACCGCCTCGGTCAACCGGGGCGATTACTGCATGTCCAAGGCCGCCCTGTCCATGGCCGCCCGGCTCTGGGCCGCCCGGCTGGCCCCGGAGGGGATCCCCGTCTACGAGGTCCGGCCCGGTATCATGCTGACCGACATGACCCGCGGGGTGAAGGATAAGTACGACGCCCTTCTCGCCCAGGGCCTGGTGCCCCAGGGACGCTGGGGCACCCCCGAGGACGTGGGCAAGGCGGTGCGGGCCCTGCTGGAGGGGGCCTTCCCCTTCTCCGCCGGGGGCATCTTCGACGTGGACGGAGGATTCCACGTCTCGCGGCTTTGACCGGCCGCGGAACGGAGACGTAGGATGATCGATATTCGGAACGCGCCGAACCCCGACGGACTCGCCGGGTCCTGCGGCAGGGCCTTTTCGGCCGCGGACGCCAAGATTCGAGGGC
>JBFZER010000325.1:0-3019 GCA_041306765.1 Spirochaetota bacterium
ATGCTTCAGCACGCCGGACGGACAGGCCCGGACGCAGGTGCCGCAGGCGGTGCAGAGCCCGGCGTAGCGGTCCACGGACAGGGCTCCCGGAGGGGCCGCGAGGAGGCGGCCGGACGATCCCTTGGGCTTTGGGCGGACCAGGGAGAAGCCCGCCGCGCCGGCGAGTCCGGGGGCGGCCAGGGCGAGGACGGCCCCGCCGGCGGCCGCGGCGGTACCGAACAGGAAGCTGCGTCGGCCGGGGTCGGGCGAGGGCCGGGCCGCCTGCGACTCGGCCGCGGCGCTTCGGACCGGAGACGCCTCCCGGGTCTTCCGCCGCCGGGTCGGTCCGTACCGCAGGGCCCCGGTCGGGCAGACTGCCACGCAGTCCAGGCACTGGACGCAGCGGCTGTCGTCCAGGATGCGGCCGTCCACGCAGCGCGCCCGGCAGACCTTGGCGCAGGCCCCGCAGTCGACGCAGGCTTCCCGGTCCAGGCGCACCCGGAGCAGGGCCGCCCGGTTCAGGGTTCCCAGGAGGGTGCCCGCCGGGCAGAGTTCCCCGCAGAAGAGCCGGCTCCGGAAGGCCGCGGCGGCAAGGACAGCCCCGAAGGGCAGGACCGCAAGGGCGAAGGCGAAGGGCTCCCAGCGGATCGTAAGGATCGGGATGGGCGCGCCGAGGGACGCCAGGCCGTTGAGCCCCAGGGAGGCCAGGTCCCCGAAGCTCCGCTGGAAGCCCCGGGCGAAGACCGAGTAGGGCTCCAGGAAGGCCGCGGCGGCGGGAAGCCCTGCGGCGAGCCCGCCGATCGCCAGGCCCGCCGCGAGCCATCTCGGTATAGTGTTACGAAGCTTGTGACGGATCGGGAGGTCCGGGCCGCGGCGGGGGGAGCGGAGACCCGCGGCCAGGCGGGCCGCCGTGTCTTGGCAGGTCCCCAGGGGGCAGAGCAGGGAGCAGTGGAAGCGGCCGAAGACCAGGGTTCCCCCCAGGACTGCCAGGGCGGCCAGGACGGACGCCGCGGCCGCGGCGAACCCCGCGCGGCCGAGCAGGGCTTTCTCGAGGGCGTGGAGGGGCTGGGTTCGGGCCAGGAAGGCGGCCAGGGGCGCGGCCTCGGGCAGTTCCGTGGCCGGCAGGGCGACCCCCGCGCAGAAGGCCGCCAGCCACAGGGCGGCCAGGGCGCCCCGGATCCGGGAGGCGAGGCGGGCCGGCTTCGCTCCCCTCACAGCTCGATCCGGCGCACCGCCAGCTTCCCGAGGTCCGGCTGCCCCAGGCCCAGGGCCGCGGCCCTTCCGATGTACTCGAAGGCGTCGGGTCCGGGGCCCAGGGTGCGGGCCGCCGCCGTGTCTACCGCCACGATATCCCGGGAAAGCAGGAGCAGGCGCTGTTCGGAGTACCGGGAGGCGGCGCTTCCCCGGGGGCCCCCGGAGAGCATGACCTTTCCCGCGTCCACGATGTTCAGGTCCGGCTTGCGCAGGAGAGCCGCCTCGGCGATGCAGGCGTCCAGGCCCGAGGCGTGGAAGTATCCCCGGTCCCAGACCGCTCCCATCAGGTTTTTCATCGCGCAGGTCATCCCGGCGCCCCCGTGGTTCTTGAGGACCGGGACGTTGACCAGGACGTCCGCCTCGAGGATGAGTTCGTGGACCTTTGCTTGCCGGAGGGTGCGGGCGGCCGGATTCGCGACGGTCTGGTAGTAGGACTCGGCGTGGGCGGGCGCAAGCTCGGCGCCGGCGTCCTTGGCGGCTCGCTCGATGCCGGAGTTGGCGTAGGCGGCCCGCCAGGAGTCGCAGGTGTGGTCGAAGACCACGACCCTCCGGGCTCCTGCGGCCAGGCAGACCTCCACCAGGCGCTTCACCACCCCGGGGTCCGTGTTGGCCGCCAGCTCGGGGCGCACGTCCCAGCCCATGTTGGGCTTCAGGACCACCAGGGCGCCCTTCCGGACGAACCGGGATATCCCCCCCGCGGCGGCCAGGGCCGCGTCCACCCGGGACGCGGCGCTCCCGCCCTTGACGGCCACCAGGTCGGGGAGGGCACCGGGGTTCAGGGCTTCGCCGGGGGCGCCCGGCCCGACCGTCCCCGCGGCCTGGGCGAAGGCCCGGGCCGCGGGACCCAGGAGCCAAACGGCGCCCAGGGCACCCGCGCCCCGGCCCAGGGTTCGGATGAAATCGCGTCGGTCCACGGGAAACCTCCGGGAACGGCGCAGGCGGCCCTGCGGGGAACGCCGCGGGAGGGCGCTCCGGCCGCGGCCGCCCGCACCGCCGAATACCCGAGCGTCGTCGTCGGGTATTCCGATGATCGCCCATAGAGGCGCGGGTGTCAAGGTTGCGGCCGCCGGGTCTTGGAGGACTACCGGCCTGGCCGCCGCCGCTTACTTTCCGATCGGCTTGGCCGCCGGTTTCGGCGCGGGTTTCTTCACGGCCGCGGGCTTGGCCGCCGCCGCTTTCTTCACCACCGGCTTGGCCGCCGGTTTCGGCGCCGGCTTCTTTGCGGCCGCGGGCTTGGCCGCCGCCTTCTTCACGACCGGCTTGGCCGCCGGTTTCTTCACGGCCGCGGGCTTGGCCGCCGCCGCTTTCTTCACCACCGGCTTGGATGCCGTCGTCTTTTTCGCGACCGGCTTTGCCGTCTTCGGGGCGGTCTTCCCTGCCGGGAGCGCGGCGGTCGGTTTCTTGTCGGTCTTCGGTTTTCCCGGGGTCCCGGGTTCCTTCGCGGGCTTGCTGTTGACGGCCATGAAGTTCTCCTTCTGTTCCGGATGGATCGTCACAGCTGCCCCAGGAGGGAACCACCGCGACGTCGTTAGAATCGTAACACTATTGAGGCTCGGGCGCAACGCTCCGGCGGGAATTCGGACAGGGCTCCTTCCGGCGGGCCGCCTCTTGTCATCCTGCGCATCGGCCAACGTGTCCCCGGCCCGACCGCATCGCGAAGGCCGTGGATGCTGAGGGGATGAGGGTTGTATGACGCGAGCCGGCGTTCTATCCCGAGAACCGTGCAAAATCCCCCGGGATGGGATAGAATAATCCTAACCATCTTGTAAAAAGAGGCGTGCCATGA
>JBFZER010000326.1:0-3506 GCA_041306765.1 Spirochaetota bacterium
AACATTCCCAATACTTTCGTCTCTCTGTGTCCTCTGTGGCTCTGTGGTTCAGTCCTTTACATCTTAGTTCAGTACACCCCGAACTCGCCGGTGTCCTCGAGGAGCTCGTTCACCGCACGGACCTTGTCCTTGGCCAGCTGCTCGAGCTTGGTCGAGGCGCCCGCGGTGTTGATGGACTCGATGATCACCTCGCCGATGAGGTCCCGGGCGTTGCCCACGGCGCTCATGTAGGGCCGGTCGTAGGGGAAGCCGTTTTTAGCGGCGAAAGCCTGGGAAGCCACCAGTTCCGCATTGGCCTTGGCGCGGACCTCGGGGTCGGCCCAGGCGGAATTGCGGGCCATGGTGATGTTGGCGATCAGGCCCTTCTTCGCGAGCTCCTTGCTGGTCGCCCACTTGATGAAGTCCATGGCCAGGGCCTTGTTCTTGGACTGCCGCGCCACGGCCATACCCCAGGACACGACGATGAAGGGGCTGGAGGCCTTGGGACCCGCGGGAAGGTTGGCGACGCCGACGTCCGCGGCCTTCACCTGGCTCTTGGCGGGGTCCACGATCTGGCCGTAGAAGACCGAGGCGTCGGTCCACATGGCCACCTTGCCGGCCTGGAACAGGGGCATGATGTTCTCCCAGGACATGGAAGTCACGCCCGTGGGGCCGTAGTTGGCCAGCATCTTCCCGTAGAACCGGGTCGCGTCCAGGGCTTCCTTGCTGTCGAACACGGCCTTACCCTTGTCCAGGTAGCGGCCGCCGTAGTTGTAGATATAGCTGGACAGCTGGGTAACCGCCGCCGCGCCCTTGCCCCGGGAGGCGAAGCCCGCCACGTCCGCTGTCTTGAGGGCCTTGGCCGCCGCCTCGAGCTCCGCGAAGGTCGTGGGGACCTTGAGTTTGGCCTTGGCCAAGAGATCTTTCCGGTAGTAGAGCACCTGCCACTCGGTCACCAGGGGGACCAGGTAGGGCTTGGCGCCGAAGCGGGCGATGCCCATGGCGCTCTCGGGATAGTCCGAGAAGTCGTAGCCCGCCAGGGGCTCGTACCACCCGTTCTTGTAGAACATCTTCCCTTCCTGGAGTGGCCGGGTCATGAAGACGTCCACGGTGGAGGAGTTCGTCGCGAACTCGGTGGTCAGCTTGGTGGTCAGCTGGCTTTCCTGGAGGCTCTCGACATTGACCTTGACGCCCGTGGCCGCCTCGTATTCTGCGATGACCGTCTTCAGGAGCTCGCCGTAGGGGTGGTTTGCCAGGAGCACCCGGATCTCCTTGGCCTGGGCCGAGGCCGTCCCGATCAGGACGACGGCCAGCAGAATCGCGGTCAGCTTTCTCATTGCACCCTCCTTGCTTGGATTCGGTTTCGAATTACGATTCAATCGTAGTATCAGTCCATCTATCCGGCAGGTCAAGAAGAATTTTGAAATATTTTTTTATTGAAAGATTTTTTTTTTCACCATATACTGATGGTCGTACCATCATGCGAGATACCAGCTGCCTGTTCACGATCCACGAACGCCTTCCGTCCATGAGCGATAAAGAGCGAAAAGTCGCGGACTTCATCCTCGCCTCGCCCCAGGACGCGGTGCATCCCAGCATCGAATCCCTGGCTGAGCGCATCGGCGTCTCCGAGTCGACCCTCTTCCGCTTCGTCCGAAAACTCGGCTACGATGGTTACCAGCAGTTCCGCATCGCCCTGGCTACCGAGACCGTGGAGCCCGAGGCGGGGTACTACGACGCCCCCGTGGACTCACAATCCGGTGAATCGGTGGCGGCCGTAGTCTTCAGGACGGCTATCAGCGCCCTGGAACGGACCGTGCGGGGCCTGGACCCCAAGGCCATGGAGAAGGCCGCGGACCTGCTGACCGGCGCGGGCTTCGTCCTCTTCCTGGGTCTCGGCGGCTCGGCGATCGTGGCAAAAGACGCCTACCACAAGCTCATGAGGACGGGCATCCGCTGCGCCGCGCCCGAGGACTTCCATATGCAGCTGATGGCGGCCTCCCAGGCGGAACCCGGCGACGTCGCCCTCCTAGTCTCCCACACGGGGGCCAACAAGGACGCTCTCGCGATCGCGGACGTGCTCCGGCGCCGCGGTGCCGCCATCGTAGCCATGAGTTCCTATCCGCGCACTCCCCTGTCCAAGATGGCCGACGCGCTCCTGCTTTCCGCCGCGCCGCCCTCCCCCTACTCCATCGAGGCCTTCTCCGCCCGTCTGGCCCAGCTGGCCGTCGTGGACGCGCTCTATGTCGAGGTGATGCTGCGCCGAGGCGAAGACGGGTCGCGCGCCCTGGGGGACATGAGATCCGTCATAGCGAAACGGAGGACCTGAACGCAGTGAGCCCCGTGAAAATCTCAAGATGAATATGCGGAGGTGGCGGATGGCGTCTGAGGCTGTATCCGGGCTGGTCGGTCTTGCGCGGGACCGCGCCCGGGAGGATTGCCCATGAAAGCCCTTGTCCTGGAAGAATACAAGAAGTTCGCCTACCGCGACGTCCCCGACCCCGAACTCCGGGGACCCCGGGACGTGATCGTGCGGGTGAAGGCCGCGGCGATCTGCGGTTCCGACGTCCACGGCATGGACGGGTCCACGGGCCGCCGGAGGCCCCCGGTCATCATGGGCCACGAGGCCGCAGGGGAAATCGTCGAGGTCGGGGCCGAGGTCCGCCGTTTCAAGGCCGGGGACCGGGTCACCTTCGACTCCACCGAGTACTGCGGGGAGTGCTGGCACTGCCGCCGGGGCGAGGTGAACCTCTGCGACGACCGGCGGGTCCTGGGGGTCTCCTGCGAGGAGTACCGACGGGACGGGGCCTTCGCGGAGTACGTGGTCGTGCCGGAGCGCATCCTCTACGCCCTGCCGGAGGAACTGTCATTCGTCCGGGCCTCCCTGACGGAGCCCCTGGCCGTGGCCGCCCATGCCGCCTGCCTCTCGCCTCCCCTGCCGGGGGAATCCGTCGCGGTGGTGGGGGCGGGCTTAATCGGCCTCCTCCTGATCCAGGTCCTGCGCTCGTCCACCGCGGGACCCATCTTCGCCCTGGACACGGACCCGGGCCGGCGCGCCCAGGCCTTGAAGCTGGGGGCGGACTTCGCCCTGGACCCCGCCGCCCCGGGGGCCCTGGAGGAACTCCGGTCCCGGTGCGGCGGGCGGGGGGCCGACCGGGCCTGGGAGGCGGTGGGGGTCACCCCCGCGGTGGCTACCGCGGTCGACTGCCTCCGGAAGGGGGGCACCCTGACCCTGATCGGGAACGCCAGCCCCTCCGTCGACCTGGCCCTCCAGAAGGTCGTCACCCGGCAGCTGACCCTCCGGGGAAGCTGCGCGATCTCCGGCGAGTACCCCCTGGCCCTGGACCTCATGGCCCTGGGGAAGGTGGACGTGGACGCCCTGATCTCCGCCGTCGTCCCACTTTCGAAAGGAGCCGGCTTCTTCGACCGCCTGTACGCCCGGGAGCCCGGCCTTTTGAAAGTCGTGCTCGAGCCGGGGCGCTAGGAGCGCAGGTATGGAAGAACTCCGCTTCGCCCTGTACGGGTAC
>JBFZER010000327.1:0-2796 GCA_041306765.1 Spirochaetota bacterium
AGGGTACTGAAGGAGTATCTGGCCATAAGCGCCCGCCCCCTTCCTGCCCCGTCGGGCCGCGTACAGGGCCGCATGGGCAGGGACCCCCGGGACCGCAAGCGGTTCGCTCCCCTGGAAACCGGGGGCAAGGTCGCGGTGACGGACTGGAAGGTCCTGGAAAGCCTCGGCCCCTACCGGCTGGTGGCCTTGCGCCCCCGGACCGGCCGGACTCACCAGCTGCGGGTGCATTTGAGGGCCCTGGGCTGTCCCATCCTGGGGGATCCCCTCTACGGACGACGGGACGGCCGGTTCCCGGACGCGACGCTCATGCTCCATGCCCGGCGCCTCCGCATCCTCCTCCCGGGGCGGACGGAGCCCTCCACGTTCATCGCCGATGTCCCGGAGCGCTTCCGGGCGATCCTGGAGACCCTCCGCGCGGAATTTGGGGATGGTTCCCAGGATAGATCCGACAGGATGAACAAGATTTCGGAAGATTAACAAGATTAGAAAGAGTAAGGAAATAATTGACCTTTCTTATTCCGGTATCCTGTTCATCCGCTCCTGATCCTGTGCATCCTGTCTACTCTTTTATAACAACGCGCCCCGCCGGGGTCGGCGGGGCGGAGCGGTCGAAAACGGACGCCGCGTTCCCCGCGGCGGGCTGTATCAGTACCTCCGAGGCCGGTCCCCGTAGCCGCCGGACGACTTGGGCTTGTCCTGGGCTTCGTTGACTCGCAGCTGGCGGCCCTCGAACTCCTTGCCGTCCAGGGCCTGGATGGCGGCCTGGGCGGCCGCTTCGTCCGCCATTTCCACGAAGCCGAAGCCCTTGGATCGGCCTGTGACGCGATCCATGACGACGTTCGCGGAAAGCACCTCTCCGTACTGGGTGAAGAGGTTGTTCAGGCTTGAATCGGTGGTGGAGAAACTGACATTGCCCACATAGATCTTTTTGGCCATGCCGGGGATCCTCGGGGTGGGGCCGACGGGCGGCCCGCCGGTTCGACCCGCCCCGGGCGGGGCGACGTCCTTTCCGGTAAAGAACGGACGCCCTTCAACTATAGACCGGCCTTTCGGAGTCGTCAATTCCGTTCCACGATCTTTCTTGACAAATGGGAGTCGATTCGTATAATCATTTGCTAATAGTAAGTAGGAGGAGCCATGAAGGCTATTGTGTATTTAGCCCTTCCTCTTACTGGTTTGATCCTGGGATGGATGATCCGCTGGCTGTATGCCAGATTTCAACTTTCCTCGGCCGAACAGTCGGCCGAGCGAATTAAACAGGAAGCGGTCAAGCAAGCCGAGGCCGAGAAGAGGGAAATCCTCGTCGAGGCCAAGGACCAACTCATTCGGGAGAGAAACCAGCAAGAGCGCGAGGTCCGGGAACGCAGAGCGGAACTCCAGAGATTCGAACGCCGGATAATGCAGAAAGAGGAGAGCCTCGACAAGAAGGTCCAGTCCCTG
Source organism: Spirochaetota bacterium (assembly GCA_041306765.1). Lineage (GTDB taxonomy): Bacteria > Spirochaetota > Spirochaetia > Treponematales > UBA12059 > JAAYUR01. The sequence goes on from JBFZER010000327.1 coordinate 1,441, forward strand.
GACAAGCAGGAGCAGGTCCTTGTGGCCCGGGAGCGGGAAGCCCAGGAGAAGGAAGAGTCCCTGGCGGGCCAGGAGGAGCAGTACCGGAAGGAGCTCGAGCGGATCTCCGGCCTTTCCGCCGAGGACGCCAAGAAGATCATCATCCAGGGCCTGGAGAACGAGGCCAAGCGAGACGCCCAGGTCATCATCAACAAGATCGAGCAGGAAGCCCAGGTCGCCTCCGACCGCAGGGCCCGGGATATCCTGGTCTCCACCATCCAGCGCCTGGCCACGGAGGTCACCACGGAAGTCACGGTGACCAGCGTGAGCCTGCCCTCGGACGAGATGAAAGGCCGGATCATCGGCCGGGAGGGGCGGAACATCCGCACCCTGGAGACCCTGACCGGCGTGGACGTGATCATAGACGACACCCCGGAGGCGGTGGTCATATCCTGCTTCGACCCGGTCCGCCGGGAGATCGCCCGGGTATCCCTGGAACGGCTCATCTCGGACGGGCGCATCCACCCGGCCCGGATCGAGGAAGTCGTCCAAAAGGTCACCCGGGAAATCAGCCAGAAGATCTTCGAGGAGGGGGAGAAGGTCGTCTTCGACCTGGGCCTCCACAACATGAACCCCGAGCTCATCAAGGCCCTGGGCCGCCTGCATTACCGGACCAGCTACGGCCAGAACGTCCTGGCCCACTCCAAGGAAGTGGCGGTCATCGCGGGCATGCTGGCCGCGGAGATCGGTCTGAACCGGGAGATCGCCAAGCGCGGCGCCCTGCTCCACGATATCGGAAAGGGCATCGAGACCGACTCGGACCAGAACCACGCCGAGGTGGGCATGGAGCTGGCGCGAAAGCTGGGGGAGGACCCCCGGGTCATCAACGCGATAGGATCCCACCACGCGGACGTGGAGCCCTCCTGCCCGGAGAGCGTCATCGTCCAGATGGCGGACGCCATCAGCGCGGCCCGGCCGGGAGCCCGGCGGGAAACCCTGGACAACTACATCAAGCGTCTGGAAAACCTGGAAAACATCGCGGAGAGTTTCTCCGGCGTGGACAAGGCCTACGCCATCCAGGCGGGCAGGGAGCTCCGCATCCTGGTCAACAACGAGCAGGTATCCGACGAAGACGCCAAGGACCTGTGCAAGTCCATCGCCAAGAAGATCGAGACGGACCTGCGCTACCCGGGGCGCATCAAGGTGACGATCATCCGGGAAACCCGGATCGTCGAGTATGCGCGCTGACGCGCGCTCGACGATCCGGATCGGAATCCTTCGGATTCCGGCTGGCAACGAAAGCGAGTATGCGCGCTAGCGCGGAAACGATGCCGCGTTTCCGCGGCGGCGAACTGCGCTAAGCTTCGTTCGCCGATG
>JBFZER010000328.1:0-15276 GCA_041306765.1 Spirochaetota bacterium
CAGACTCTCTTCCGATCTCGAGATGGAGGCACCCGGCGTCATCGCGGCTTTGCCGGCTACTCATCCAGGTAGGCGTCCGCGGGCATGCCCGGCTTCAGGAGCCCCTCCCCCTCCCCCAGGTCGATCCGCACGGCGTACACCAGCTTGACCCGCTCGTCCCGGGTCTGGACGTTTTTCGGGGTGAACTCCGCCCGGGGGGAGATGAAGGACACGGTGCCCGGGAAGGTCCGCCCGGGAAAGGAATCCACGGAGACCTCCGCCCTCTCCCCCAGGGAAACTTTCCCGATCTCCGCTTCGGGAAGGAAGATCCGGAGGCTCAAGGAGGAAAGGTCCGAAAGGAGGGCGATCCCGGTGCCCGGGGCCGCCAACTCACCCGCCTCCGCCAGGCGGGCCGTAACCACGCCGGAGATCGGCGAGCGGATTTCGCACTCCCACAGGGCCTTCCGGGCCAGGCGGAGGGACCACCGGGCCTGCTCCACCCGGGCGCGGGCCGCCCGGAGCTCCTCCGGCCGCGCCAGGGAGTTCAGCTTCCGTAGCGTCTGGCTCGCGGCCTCCCGGGCGGCCTTGGCCCCGGAGAGCCGGGCGTCGGCGTCCTCGCGCTGCCTCCGGGTCGCGGATCCCGCGGCCTCCAGATCCCGCATGCGCTTCGCGTCCGACTCGGCGAAGTCCAGGGCCGCCTCCGCCGAGGTGAGGGCCGCCTCCGCCTGGGCCAGGTCCTCAATCCGGGCTCCCTGAAGCAGGAGTTCGAACTGGGCTTCCGCCAGGTCCACCCCGGCGGCGGCCAGCCCCTCCTGGAGCCGGTAGGACTCCGGATCGATCCGGGCAAGGGGGGCCCCGGCCTCCACGGCCTGTCCCTCCCGGGCGAGGGCTTCCAGGACCCTCCCTTGAACCGTAGAAGAGACCTTCACCTCCACGGCCTCTATGGTCCCCGATGCGGACAGCCTCCCCTCTCCCCGGGAACAGGCCCCGAGGAGGACCGCCAGGGCGAGGACCGCGGCGGACATCCCATTCGCTGCACGGCTCATACCAGTTCCCTGCCTTCCGCGCCCCCCGACGGGCGGGGCGTCCGATGCATGTTCGAGCCGATCCGCTCGAATTCCCTCCGGCCTCCCTCGCTGAGGATCCCCTGCAGGAGGATGCCCGCGAAGGAGCGGATCGTCCGCTCCATCGAGACGGGCAGGCCCGCGAGCACCTCGGGCCGCCCGAACTGCTCGATCACTGCGATCAGAAGCGGAGCGAGCGTCGTCGCCGGTATATCGGTCCGGACCATCCCCTGCCGGCCGCCCTGTTCCAGAAGGTTCTCCAGCAAGCTGAAGACCCGCCGCCTGCGGAACGCGGCTATCCGTTCCCACTCCCATGGGGCATCCCGGAGAATGTCGGGCATGAAGCGCAGCATGGAGGGCCCGATGGTCTCGAAGATGGTGCCCAGAAGCCCCGCAAACCGCTCCGGGAAGGGCCGTCCGAGCTTGTCCAGGTCCGCCAGGCGGGCGCCGATCTCCTCCATCTGCAGGTCCACGACCGCGGAGACCAAGGCCCGCTTGTCCGGAAAGTACTTGTAGAGCGTGGCCTTGCTCACGCCCAGACGCTCCGCGATCCTCTCCATGCCCAAGGCGGAGAAACCCTCGGCAAAGAAAAGAAACCGGGCCGAGTCCACCAGGCGCCGAAGGTTCCGCTCCCTTCGTTCCGATGCCATCGTCTCTCCTTTCTAAACATATTGAACGTTTATCGTATTTTTCGTACATATTCTATAAACTCGCGTCTAGTGTCAAGTCCCGCGGCCCGTCGGGACCCGGACGCCCGGCCCCTTACCTTCCTGCTTCTTAATGGTATACTCCGCCGCAGAAACCACGAACGGGAGCGGACATCATGCGGATACTTCTGGCCAACGACCATGGAGCCCTGGAGCTCAAGCGGAGGATTTCCGCCCACCTGCAAAACCGGGGACACGAGGTCCGGGACCTGGGGGTGGATACCGAGGAGAGCGTGGACTATCCCGACAAGGGCGCCGAGGCCGCCCGGGAGTACCTCAAGGGAGGTTGGGATCTGGGGATCGTCCTGTGCGGGACCGGGATCGGCATCTCCATAGCCGCCAACAAGCACAAGGGCATCCGCTGCGCCCTGGTCCATGACCTATTCACCGCGGAGATGGCCCGGGCCCACAACGACGCCAACTTCCTGGCCTTCGGGGGACGGGTGGACTACCCCGTGCCCGTGGAGAAGATTTTGGACAAATTCCTGGAGACGCGGTACGAGGGCGGGCGCCATGCCCGGCGGGTGGGCAAGCTGGACGCCCTGGGCGGATCATGAATACGAGATCGGCAATAGCCTTCGCACCGGCCACGGTGGCCAACGTGGCCGTGGGCTTCGATATCCTGGGCTTCCCCCTGGACGCCGTGGGGGACACGGTCACGGTGGAACGGATCGACCCGGCCCCGGGATCGGCCCCTGCCGTCACCCTGGCCGGAACCGACGGGGTGGTCTCGAACCTGCCGGCGGAGCCGGAACGCAACACCGCAACCCTGCCCCTGATCCGTCTCCGGGAGGACCTGGATCTGCCCTTCGGGTTCCGGGTATCCGTGCGCAAGGGCATCCCCCTGTCCAGCGGGATGGGGGGCTCCGCGGCCAGCGCCGTGGGCGCTCTGGTGGCCGCCGACTCCCTCCTGCCCGAACCCCTGCCCCGGGAAAGTCTGCTGAAGTACGCCCTCCTGGGGGAGGAGCTCGCCTCGGGCTCTCCCCACGGGGACAACGCCGCCCCCTGCCTGCTGGGAGGGCTGACCCTTCTGCGGTCGGTGGATCCGGTGGAGACGGTTCGCATCCCCGTGCCCGGGGGGCTGCGGGTCGTCCTGGTCCATCCCCACCGGGAGCTGGATACCCGGTCCAGCCGAGGTATCCTTCCCCGGGAGCTTCCCCTCAAGGAATACGTAGCCCAATCCTCCCGTCTGGCCGCCTTCGTGGCCGCCTGCTACACCGGGGACCTGGACCTGATGGCCCGGAGCCTCAAGGACGGCCTTGTCGAGCCCCGCCGGGCTCCCCTGATCCCGGCCTTCCACTCGGTCCAGCGGGCCGCCCTGCAGGCGGGCGCCCTGGGCTGCTCCATCTCCGGATCCGGGCCCTCGGTCTTCGCCCTCTGCCGGAGCGGCGAGGACGCGGAAAAGACCCGCCGCGCCATGGCTGCAGCCTGGGAGGCGGCGGGGGTGCCCTGCGACTCCTGGACGGGTTCGATAAGCCAATCCGGCGCCCGACTCCTGGGCACCGGCGAGGCCGCGGGGCCCGTGTGAGGTTTGCGAGCACCCGGGGGGGCTGCGAGCCGGTGACCGCCTCGGAGGCCCTGCGCGCGGGCTTGGCCCCGGACGGGGGGCTCTTCGTCCCCGAGATCCTCCCGGCTCTGTCCCCCGCGGCCCTGGACCCGGACCTCCCCTACCCCGAGAGGGCCCGGGAAGTCCTTGCGCCCTTCTTCCGGGACGACGAGCTTGAGCGGAATCTGCCGGAAATCTGTCGGAACGCCTTCGACTTCCCCGTGCCCCTGACGAAACTTTCGGACCGCGTCCGGATCCTGGAGCTCTTCCACGGCCCCACCGCGGCGTTCAAGGACTTCGGCGCCCGCTTCCTGGCCTTGGCCCTGGAGCGGCTCCAGGCCGGACAGGACAAGCCCCTGACCATCCTGGTGGCCACCTCCGGGGACACCGGCGGGGCCGTCGCGGCGGCCTTCCACGGCCGGGCCGGGATATCCGTGCGGGTGCTGTTTCCCCAAGGTGGAGTATCGGAGCGCCAGAAAAAACAGCTGACCTGCTGGGGAGACAACGTCTCCTCCTACGCCGTGCGGGGGAACTTCGACGACTGCCAGCGCATCGTGAAGGAAGCCTTCCGCGCCCCGGAGCTCGCCGGGCGGTTCCGGCTCTCCTCGGCCAACAGCATCAACCTGGGCCGCCTCCTGCCCCAGACGGTCTACTACGTGCACGCCGCGGCGCGGTTCCTCTCGGAGACGGGGGAAAAGCCCGCCCTCGTGATCCCCAGCGGGAACGTGGGCAACGCGGTAGGCGCCTACTGGGCCAAGGCCATGGGCGCTCCCATAGCCCGGATCGTCCTGGCCGTCAACGCAAACCGCGCCCTGCCGGATTTCCTTGCCGAGGGAATCTACCGCCCGCGCCCCGGCGTCCGGACTATCGCCAACGCCATGGACGTGGGGGATCCCAGCAACCTGGAGCGCCTCCGATTCCACTTCCCCGACCGGGAAACCCTGGAGCGGGAGGTCAGCGCCCGGAGCGTATCGGACGGGGAAATTCGGGAGACGATCAAGGGCGTCTTCGAGACCTCCGGCTACGTCCTGTGCCCCCACACCGCCACCGCGGAATACGTGCGGGAGCGCCGTCTTCCGGACAGTCCCGCCATCGTCGCGGCCACCGCCCACCCCGCCAAGTTCGAGACCATCGTGGAACCCCTGATCGGCAGGACCCTACCCGTACCCGAAGCTCTCCGGGCGATGCTGGACGCCGAGAGCCGGTACCGGACGATCGAGCCCGTCCTGGAGGAGCTGTTCGGTTAAACCCGGCTGGGCATGGGGCGTCCGCCTCCTAGAGCTCGTCCACCACCAACCGGCCCCGCACCGCCACGGCCCGGATCCGGAAGTATTTGTCGAAGACGACCACGTCACCCTCGTACCCCGGCACCAGGGCGCCGAGCCGGCCCTGGCGCAGGACCCGGGCGGGATTCCCGCCGGCCATGCGCGCCGCGTCCTGGACGGAAATACCCCAGGCCGCGAGGTTCCGGACACCTTCGATCATGGTCAGGCAGGAGCCCGCGATGACGCCGTCCGACTTCCGCCGGAAAATCCCGTCCGCGAGCTCGACCTCCTGGCCGTTCGCGATCCAGGGACCGACCGCCTGCTGGGCGGGGCGGATGGAATCCGTCACCAGGACGATGCGGTCCAGGGGCTTGTCCCGGGCCACCAGTCGGACCAGGTCCGGGTGGACGTGCCGTCCGTCCGCCACGATCTCGCAGGAGATCTCGGGATGGATGAGCACCGCGCCGACGGCGTTGGGATTCCGATGGTGCATCTGGCTCATGCCGTTGAACAGGTGGGTCGCGTGGAGGATACCGGCCTGCATTCCCTCCACCATGTTCTCGTAGGTCGCGTTGGTGTGCCCCGCGGCCAGGATGATTCCCTTCTTGGCGCAGGACAGGGCCAGCTCCCGCATGCCCCTCAGCTCCGGGGCCACGGTCATGGTGAGGATACGGCCGCCGGAAGCCTCCCAGAGCTCGTCGAGGAACTCCAGATCCACGGGGCTCGCGGTCTCCGGGCGCTGGACCCCCAGCCGCTCCGGTGAGATGAAGGGCCCCTCCATGTGGAGGCCGAGGATGCGCGCCCCGTCCTCCGGAGTCCGGGCCGACGCGGCCCGGCGGACGCGCTCCGCAAGCTCAGCCCGCGGCGCGGGGTACAGGGTGGGGCAGAACGAGGTGGTCCCGAACCGGGGCAGGGCCCGGGACATCGCCTCGATCTCCCCGGGATCCCCCTCCTCCGTGCCGTGCCCCGAGATGCCGTGGATGTGGGAATCCGTGAATCCCGGGGCGACGTAGCAATCCCCGGCGTCCAGAACCCGGACGTCCGGGCCAAAGGCCCGGGCTGCCAGGCGGCGCTCGTCGAAGACGTCGGCCACAAGGCCGTCCTCCAGGAGAAGATCGCAGTTCTCCATGGCGGCGAACCCCGTCAATACGGTGCCGTTCCGGAAGAGTAGCCGGGGCGCGGATGGCCCCTCAGACGAGCTCGTACCGTTCCCCGTACTTCACGATCCGCACCCCCCGGACTCCCTGCTTGCCCAGGAAGGCGGACATCGCGGCCAGGCTCTCCGCCTCGCCGTGGACCAGGAAGATCCCCTTGAGACGGGAGAGGTCCAGGCCGGACATCCAGTCCCAGGTCTCCTTGTAGTCCGCGTGGGCGCTGAAGGCGTTGATCTCCTCCACCCGGGCCCGAAGCTTGAGGACGTTCCCGTGGATCCGGACCTCCGGGACCCTCTCCTTGATCCTGCGGCCCAGGGTGTCCGCGGCCATGTACCCTACGATCAGTACCGTGTTGGCCGGATCCTCCACCGTGTGCAGGAGGTGATGCTGGATGCGGCCCGCCTCGCACATCCCGTCGGCGGATATGATGATGGCCGGTCCTTTCAGGTCATTCAGGGCCTTGGACTCCTCCACGGAGGATGCGAATTTCAGGTTGTTGAACCCGAAGGGGTTCTTGTGGTGCTTGAGGAAGGCCTCGTGGGTCTCCTGGTCGTAGCACTCCGGGTGGACCTGGAAGATGGTCGTGGCGTTCAAGGCCATGGGCGAGTCGACCCAGATGGGGATGTCCGGTATGGCCTTCCGGTCCGAGAGGAGGTGGAGGTAGTAGACGATCTCCTGGGTCCGCTCTACGGCGAAGGCGGGGATCACCACCTTGCCTCCCTTGGCGGAGGTCTCCCGGACCACCCTTGCCAGCTTCTCCAGTGCCTCGTCCTGGGCCTCGTGGAGCCGGTCCCCGTAGGTCGCCTCCAGGACCATCCATTCCACCGGGGGAATGCGGTCCGGATCCCGGATGATGGGCTTGTTCTTTCGGCCCAGGTCGCCCGTGAAGGCGATCGTCGTCTCCCGGCCGCCCGAGTCCTTGACCTCCGCCACGATCATGGAGGAGCCCAGGATGTGCCCCGCGTCGAAGAACTCGATCCGAACCCCGTCCCCCGCGGACAGGGGCCGGCCGTAGGAGACGGTCACGAACTGGCCCACCGCCGCCACCGCGTCCTGCTCGTCGTAGAGGGGCTTCCAATCGAAGGGTTCCCCCCGCTTGGCCGCCTGTTTGGCCAGGTACTCCGCGTCCCGGGCCTGGATGCGGGCGGAATCCATCATGATGATACCCGCCAGGTCCCGGGTGGCGGGGGTGGCGAAGATGTTCCCCCGGAAGCCCCGCTTGGTCAACAAGGGCAGCATGCCCGAGTGGTCGAAGTGGGCATGGGTCAGGAACACCGCCTCCAGGCCCGCCGGGTCGGGAACCAGGGCCTTGTTCTTCTTATCCGCGACCTGGCGCTTGCCCTGGAAGGCTCCGCAGTCGACCAGAAAGCGCCGTCCGTCCAGATCCAGAACGTGCTTGGAGCCCGTGACTTCCCCCGCGGCTCCTTCGGAGTAAAAAGTGATCATAGGAAGAATATAAACCCGGAGCACCCGGGCGGAAAGGCCTCGCTACAGGAAGAACACCACGGTGCCCCCGACCGCCAGGCAGGCTCCCAGGATCTCCCAGAGGCTCACCTTCTGCTTCAGGAAGAGGACCGAGGGCAGGATGATCAGGACCGGGGCCAGCCCGATCAGCGTGGAGACCGTGCCCGCCTGGGTGTTGTTCAGGGCGAAGACCGAGAGGGTCACGCCCAGGAAGGGGCCGAACACCGCTCCCGCCGCGGTGTTCCGCATGCCCTCGCCGTCTTTCACCGCCTCCACGAAAACCTTCCGCCCCTTGCCGGAGACCAGGGCCACCACCGCGAACCCGGCCATGCCGGCCAGGACCCGGATCTGGGTGGCCGCCACCGTGTCGTATCCCGCGGAGCCCAGCTTTGTCAGGATCATACCCGCGGACTGCCCCACCGAGGCCAGGAAGGCGAAGAGGTATCCCCGCCGCCGCCGGTCGCGGTCCCGTTCGTGCTCGGCCTGGGGATCCCGGCGCCGGCCCAGGACCGCGGCCGCGATGCCGACGCAGACCAGGGCCATGCCCGCAAGGCCCCGGGGCGGCATGAGCTCCCCCACGGCCAGGAAGCTGAAGAAGGCCGTGGTAGGGGGCGAGAGGGCCAGGAAAAGCATGGTCGTCCGGGAACCGATCATCACGTAGGCGTTGAAGAGGAATATGTCCGCGATCACGAACCCGACAAGGCCCGAGGCCGAGAGCCAGAGCCACGCCCCGCCCGGGGCGTCCGAGGGAAAGGGAAGGCCCCGCAGGATCCAGGCCGTGCCGGACAGGAGGAGGATGGCGGCCAGAAGCTTGTAGAAGTTGACCGCCACCGTGCCGATGCGCCGGGAGGCCTTCTCGAAAAAGACCGCCGAGACGGTCCAGCAGATCGCCGTCCCGAAGGCCGCGAGTTCGCCGATTCTTTGCATGATGGCCGATCCTATACCGGGCCCCGAGGGCATGGATAGTCCCCGGGCGGTTTGACTTCCCGCCCGGGAGGTCCTATGTTTGTACTTGGGAGATCATCGGACGTCATCGCCGGACCGGACCTGGGTTCGGAAGGGAGGAGACATGGCCGTGATTTGCATAGCCCGGGAACTCGCGTCCCTGGGGGAGGAGACGGCCCACGAGCTGGCGGACCTCACGGGCTACCGCTACCTGGACAGGGCCTACGTGGAGAAAAAACTCGCCGAATACGGGATAGCGGCGTCGGAAATCCAGAAATTCGACGAGAAAAAACCCGGGTTCTGGGCTTCCCTGAGCCGGGGCCGGGACGACTACCTGCACTTCCTGAAGACCGTGCTCTACGAGGAAGCCCAGATCGGGGACTGCATCCTGGTCGGGCGGGGAGGCGTGGGCATATTCACGGGGGTGCCGGGGGTCATCGCCGTCCGGCTCACATCGCCCCTGCCCATCCGGATCGAGCGGATCAAGAAGTTCTACAACTGCGACGAGCGGCACGCCGAACAGCTGGCCCGGCAGAGCGACAACGACCGGGACGGGTTCCACCGGTATTTCTTCAATCTGGACTGGCGGGATCCGGTCAATTACGACATGGTGCTGAACACGGGCCTCGAGCACCCCGCCACGGTGGCCCAGATCATCAACCAGTACCGCCTGCTGACCATCACCGAAGAGCTGGAGTCCAAGTGCGGCCAGCGCCTCCGGGAGCTTTCCCTGGGTCAGAAGGTCATCACCTCGGTACTCTTCGACAAGGGAATCTCCATCCACTTCCTGGAGGCGGACGCGAAGGGGGACCTGGTCACCCTCCACGGCGTGGCCAACACCCAGCAGACCATCGACGCGGCGGTCGCGGCCGCCCACGAGGTGCCCGGGGTCGGCCAGGTGGAGAGCGCAATCCAGGTTGTACAAGAGTATACGGTGATGCCTTAACGGATGATACTGAGGTTTTTTTCATCGATCCAACAGGATCAACAAGATAGGACAAGATGAACAAGATGGAGAGAGAAGATAGCGTCTTTTCTCGAAGAATCATCTTGTTCATCCATTTTATATCTTGTCCATCTTGTTGGTCCTATGGTTCTAGGCTTCGATTTCTTTCGAGAACAGGAAACTCTTGCACCGAATTCCGGTTGCGCGGCCGCCCCGGCCGGGGTATCCTGAGGCATGCAGCTTCTCACGGGATTCCACGCCATCGAGGAGGCCCTCAAGCGCGGAGGGGTAGAAGGACACCTGCGCGTAGCCGGCTCCGGACCCCGGATCAAGCGCATCCTGGAACTTGCGGACAAGACCGGCGTCCGGGTCGAGAAGGCCAAACCCGGGGAGCTGGATGCGGCCGCCCCGGACAACCGGGGGATCGTCCTGGCCCTGGAGGGGAACGTCCGCCCCGACAACGACGTGGACCTGGACGAATTCCTGGAAAAGCTCACCAAGCCCGAAGCCCTGGTCCTCCTGCTGGACCACGTCACGGACCCGCATAATTACGGCGCCATCTTGAGGTCCGCCGACGTGCTCGGGGCGGACCTTGTGGTCGTGCCGGAGCGGCGGAGCGCCCACGATACGGACACCGTGGCCCGGTCCTCCGCGGGTGCGGTGGCCTGGGTGCCCGTGGCCGTGGTGCCCAACCTTGTCCGGGCCCTGACGGCCCTCCAGGAGAACGGCTTCTGGGGCTACGCCGCGGACATGGCGGGTACCGAGATCGGCTCCGCGGAGCTCCCGGAGCGCGCCGCCATCGTCCTGGGCAGCGAGGGCTACGGCGTCTCCCGCCTTCTCAAAGAGACCTGCGACGGTTCCTTGAGCATACCCCAGCGGGGCAACGTGGAGTCCCTGAACGTCTCCGTAGCCGCGGGGATCGTGATGTGGGAGTACCGGAGAAGGTATACCGGCTAGCTACACGTCCCAGATCTCCCCGAACTCGTGCTCCCGGTCGCAGTAGTGGCAGGTGAAGGTCCGTTCCCCGGTGCGGCGGAACAGGGCCGGGGCGCCTTCCTGATGGGAGGGGTGGGAGACGCAGGCCTCGTTCTTGCACGAGATCTGGTCGAAGTTGTAGATCCGGGGGGGCATGGCCAGGCGGTACTTCTTCAGGACCCGGGAGTCCTTTATGAGGTTCAGGGTGCAGCCCGGGGCGATGGCCCCGAGCTTCTTGAGGTCCCGGCGGTCGAAGGCCAGGATGTCCGGCAGGGAGAGGATTCCCTTGAAGACCTCGGGACCCGTGTTGGAGTGGTAGACCCCGTGGGAGGACCGGACGTCCAGGCCCAGGATGCGCCGGACCTTGTCGACGGTGTCCCAGATCTCCCGCATGGGCCTGCCTGAGGCGATGTGGTCGATGACGATCCCGTTCTCCACGGGCTTGATGCCCACCTTGTAGTCCGGCTTGACCCGGGGGGCCACGGGGGCCTCGGTCACGAAGTCCTCCTCGAAGCGGAGGGGCTCCCTGGGCCGTCCCCGGAAGTCCCGTCCCAGGGCACCGGACACCAGGCCCAGGAGGGCGATGCGGACGTAGTAGCCGTTGGCGGACTGGGCGTCCCAGCCGTTCAGGGGCAGTTCGTCCAGGAAGGTGGGGATGACCGGCGCCCTCCGGTCCCGGGGCAGGGGGTGGTAGAACCGGGTTCCCTCGGGCAGGCGGCCCATCATGTCGGGCCGGAAGGTGACGGCCCTGCGGAGCTCCGCGGCCCGGTCCAGGACCCTCTCCCCCATGCGCTCCAGCTGGAGCCGGGTGTAGTACCAGACCGGCGCGACCCGGCCGGAAGCCAGGTACTCGTCCAGGGACTCGTAGGCCCGGACCTCGAAGCCCGCGGCTTTCATCCGCTCCACGTAGGCTGGGGGCAGGGCCAGGAGCTCCGGGGCCACCAGGTCCACGGAAACCTCCTTGAAGACCGCAAGTCCCTCGGCCTTGGAGTGGACGGTCCGGCCGTGCCAGAGGTCCCCCACCAGGGCCAGGTGGATGCGGGAATCGTCCCCGCCCAACTGTTCCAGGAAGGTGAACTCGTCCAGGAACTCCTGGGTGGGGTGCTCGTGCTTGCCGTCCCCGGCGTTCAGGAACGCGGGCTTGGGGAAGCCCGCGGACTCGCAGTAAGCCCCCACGGAGGAGTCCAGCCAGCGGCAGACCCCCTCCAGGCCCGAGCGGATGACGAAGCAGGACTCCGGGGCGTAGCCGACCAGCATCTTGACCGCGTCCGAAAGGCTCTCGTTCTTGGCGAAGGAGGAGGTGGCGGCGTCGAACATGTTGACCCGGCAGCCGTGGAACTCCGCGGCGTTCCGGAAGGACTCCCGGGTCCGGGTGGAGTTCTCCAGGAAGATCAGGTACGCTTGGTAATCCGGGTCCGAGATCCGGAACCGGGAAGGGTCCCCGCCGGATCGGATCGCGGCCTTGATCTCCCCGGTCAGATGGTACAGGTACCTCTGCTCGTCCCTGGAAAGGTCGTCCACCACCGCGATCGTCCTGCCCCGGAAGGGCCCCGTCCGTTCCACCCTGGTCCTCCTTTTCGCTTCGCCGGTCCGTGCAAAAAAAAGGCGGAAGCCCACGGCTTCCGCCCGTCGATCACCTTCGGATCTCCTTGATGGTCTTCAAGTCGTCCTTCCTGAGGAGCAGCAAGCCTCCCCGGGCTCCGGCCACCACGATTCCCTCCGGCAGGACCCGCAGGACGGTGAAGGGGCTGACCTCGGCTTCGGACTTGACCTTCAGTTCGAGGCTGGCGGGGTCGAAGAGACCCAGCACCCACTTGCCGCCGTCGGAGGCCACCGCCAGGACGCCCGCCCCCTCCTTCCAGACCCCCGTTTCGGGGTGGACATCCACGGTCCCGGTGACTTTCGCGGACAGGGTCTCCAGGTCCAGGAGCACCAGGCGCACGGCCCCGGAGCCCTCGGCCCGGCCGGCCACCGCCACGAAGGCCCCTCCGACATCCAGGAGGCTGTCCGCCCGGAGGGTGTTGATTTCCCCGGTCTTGAGGTATTTCCCGCCGGACAGGTCCACCAGGGCAAGCCGGGCATAGGGCTTGGTCGGATCGACCAGGTCCAGGAGCACCGATCCCCGGGGCGCGGTTTCGGCCTTGGCCGCCACTTCCTTGGCTATCTCGGCCTTCTGGTCCTCCGCCACCGTCTTGCGGTCCTCGGCGATCTCCGCCTCCTTGGCGGCTACGGAGGCCTCCGCCTGGGCGGTCTCCGCCCTGGCGGCGGCCACGGCAGCTTCCTTGTCCGCCGCGGCCTTCTCCTGGGCGGCTACCTCCGCCTCCCGTCGGGTCAGCTCGGCCTCCTGCTCGGGCCCCTGGGCCGCGGCCTTGTCCTTCTCCAACTCGGCCCGGGCCGCCTCGGCACGGGCTTTCTCGTCCGCGGCGGCCTTTTCGTCCGCGGCGATCCTGGCCTTGTCGGCTTCCAGGGCGGCCTTCTGCTCCTCGACCTCCCGCTCCTTGAGGTCCACCATCTCCCGGCGTTCCGGAAGGGCCGCGGTCCCGGACTCCTCCTTGAGGCTCTGCACCACGGTCCTGTCCGTGATGGGGCCCGTATCCACCCGGCCGGCCGCGCCGGCCCGGGCCGAGATGGGCAGGACGATCCGGCTGCGCCCGGGCCACTCGTCGTAGCGGACCGAGAGCCCCGCGTTCCCGGCCGTGAGGTGCGTGAGCACCGCGGGCTTGTAGGCCTTGCCGAAGTATTCGAGGTTGCCCCGGTACACTGCGTTGTAGACCGTGAGGAAAGTGGCCAGGAGGAACCCGTCCGACCGGGAGTACCCGTAGGCCTCCTCCAGATAGGCACCCAGGATGTGCCGGAGGTTCCGGATGTGGTCCACCCCCGCGTCGGGCCCCAGGATTATGATGTCCGCGTCGAGCCCTGCGGGAACGGCGGGATCCCGGACGCGGATGACCGCGTACCGCCCCTCGCTCCCCGCCCGGGCGGCGCCCGCCTTCACGGCCCGCCCCAGGGCGGCGCCCAGGCCCCGGATCTCCTCCAGGGTGTCGACCCGGGCCTGGGGGCCTACATAGTTGATGAACTCGATGGTCCGGCCGCCCACGGAGCGGAGCTCGTCCTCCGCTACGGTCTGGGCGGACAGGATCGCCCCGGGTGCCAGGAGGGCCATCAGGGCCAGGACGGCGCAGTATTTTTTCACGATTCCTCCTATTCAACGTACGGGCTCGGAGAGGCGGCGCAGGGCCGCGAGGGCCCGGGAACGCACCGCGGATCCGTAGGGCTTGCCCGCCAGCCGCAGGACCGCCCGGATCCCCCCGGGATCGGAAAGCTCGCCCAATGCGCGGTAGATCCCCTCCACCGCGTCGATCGTCGCCAAGGCGCTCCGTTCGTCCAGGAAGAACTCCCGGTCCGCCGCCCCCTGGAAGGCCCGGAGAGCCTCGCCCGTCGGGTCCAGGCCGATCGCCCCGACGGCCTGCGCCGCCTGGGCCCGCACCGCGGGGTCGGGGTCCCGGAGATAGACCTCCGTCAGGACCGGCATCGCCCGGGGCGAACCGAGCATCCCCAGTATATCGCAGGCCCGGGCCCTCGGAAGGGCTCCCGACGGCCGGGGCCCCGAGGGAGCGGCGCCTCCGTACACGGAAGCCTCCCGCGCTCCGAGCCCGAGGGCGATCGCGGAGCAGAGAAGCAGGGCGTCCGCTTCCTCCGCTCCAATACTAGCGGATTCCAGGGATTTTTCAATACGCCGGAGCTCCCGGAGCGCCGCGTCGTCCCCGAATCCGGGATTCCAGAGGGCTTCCTCGTCAGCCCGTGCCCGGGCGGCCGCGAAGTCCACGTATCCCAGAGCGGGCGCGGCCGGGACTCCCAGGGGTCCCTCGAACCGGTAGGCGTAGAGGATCCAATCCTCCCCGGCGGACAGCAGGATGCCGGAGGCGGTCACGGCGGGCATCCGGGGCGCGTGCCGGAGCGCCAGGTCCCGGTAGACCTGGCCGTCCCGGCCCAGGCTGGCGACCCCGCGAGGGCCCAGCACGAGGACGCGCTCCGGGAAGACCCGGATCTCCCGGGCGTCCGCGAGTCCCGTGATCGTCGTCCCACCCGTCCGGCCGTCCACCATCAGGCGGACCACGTTCCCGCCGGAAAGGAGGAGCCAAGCCTCAGCTCTGTCCCCCGCCGCGGCCAGGATGCCGGAGGCCAGGCGCAGACGGAACAGCTCCTGCCCCTGCCCTCCCCGCACGGAAACGGAGCCGTCCCGGTACGCCAGCAGAAGGTCTTCCCCGATGCCGCACCAGGCCGTGGGGGGCTCGGAGCCGGGGACAGAGCTGAGGAGGGTTCCGTCCTCGGCGTATTCCCGGACGGTCCCGTCCGCCAGTGCGAGGGCGACCCGGGTTTCCCCGGAGGAAGTGAACCGGGCGAAGGGTCCCGCGGAAATCCCGGCCCCCGGGTCCGCGGACCACAGGAGGCGGCCGGAGGCGGAGCGGGCCTCAAGCCGCGACCCCGCGGCGGCGAAAAAGCGCCCGTCCGCCCCGAAGGCCGGGGGCCGGGCCACCGGCCCGGCGGGGCGGACCCGCCAGACCTCCAGGCCCGCCCGGTTCACCAGGACCAGGGAACCGTCCGCGGCGGGCAGGAGGGCCCGGCCGAAGGCGTCCGGGGCTATCCACCCGGGATTCCCATCCTTCCATGCCCGACGGCCTACAGCCCGCCCCGAGTCGTCCAGGATGTAGAGGGTGCGGTCCTCGGAGACGATCCATACCCGGCCCGCCCCGGCCACCGGACCCGCCACGGCGGCGCCCGCCAGGGTGAAACGGTAGGCCAGGATATCCGGTGTCGGGGATTGGCCGGCCAGGGGCACGGCGGCGAGCGCAGCCAGGGCGAGCAGGGCCGCAAGGCCGCGGCGGGCCGTCCCCGGGGGCGCGGGCGCCCTGAAGGCGGGCAGGCGGGAGGCCCGGGGGCGCTCAGTCCCCCCGAAGGCGGACATGGGTCTCCACGTGGCCCGTCTGGGGAAAAAAGTCATGGACCCCGAGGGATTCGATCCGATAGCCTCGTCCGACCAGGTCCCGGAGGTCCCGGGCCAGGGTCGCGGGGTCGCAGGACACGTAGGACACCTCGGGGACCCGGCGCTCCGCGAGCCAGTCCCGCGCCGCCGGGGCGAGTCCGGTCCTGGGCGGGTCCAGGACCACGGCATCAAAATCCTTCCTCGCCGCCGGGGTCGTAACCCACTCCTCCACGGCCAGGGCCTGGTA
>JBFZER010000329.1:0-9894 GCA_041306765.1 Spirochaetota bacterium
AGGGGCGCGAAGTCCAGGGTCGCCCGGGAGTAGGCCGACCAGCGGGGTTCCCCGTCCGCCAGGGCCGCACGGCCTCCGGCCGAAAAGACCAGCCGCGGGAGATGCACCGGCCCCAGCCGGCCCTGGATCTCCAGGGCCAGGGGGGAAACCGACGACTCCGCGTAGGCGTACCAGGGGCCGGATCCCGCTCCGGCCCAGGCTTGGTAGCCGGGGAAGGATGCCCCGCCCGCGAAACCCGCGAAGACCCGGCCCCCGGGTCCGTAGGACAGCCCCGGGGAAAGGGCGGCCGCCCCGTGGAGGTCCAGGGCCAGGGCAAGGGGAAGGGCCCGCAGGCGGAGGGAGCCCTCGATCCCCGCGAGGCTCTCCGGGCCCCCCGGCGGAAGCACCCTCGCCCCGAAAAGGGTCAGCCCGAACCCGGCGCCTTTCAAGGCCCCGGGTTTTCGGATGTCGTAGGCCCAGCGGCCGAAGGATGCCGCCGCGGTCGCCGTCGCCACCGAGGCGTCCCGGGGTCCGTACGGATCCTCCCCCGGCGCCAGGGAGGTGAACCACAACGCTTCCGCCCCGGCCCTTGCGGAAAGCTCGAAGCCGCCGTACCGGGACACCCTCCGATCCAGGGAAAGGCCCGCCCGGGTGGTCCGGACCGTCCCGGCGCCGTCCGGCGCGAAGCCGTCCGAGGCGGCAATGGCGAGGATCGGCGCGAAGGCGGTGATCTCAAGCTCCAGATCCAGGTCCGCCGCCCCCAGGCCGGGGACCCAAAGCGCCCTGGCTTCCCAGACAAAGGTCTCCGCGGGGTCTCCGCCCGCGGCCCCCGCACCGACGGCTCCATACCCCTCCGATGATAACCGGAAGGCAGGGTAGCGCACCGTCGGCACCAGGCCGGAGAGGGCGGAGTAAGGCCGGGTCTCGACGGGCGCCGGCAGATCCGGATTCTTCACAATCTTCGTACCACCCGGGTCGGGAAGCCAGTCTGCGGGAATTTCTTCCCAGGCCGCGCCCTCCGGGACCGTGCACAGGACGACCCCATCGGAGTACTCCCCCAGGAAAAAGACCCTGCCCCCCGCGGCCGCGGCCCGGCGCGCGCCCCCGGCATAGGAATCGGCCGGATATCGAAGGATGTCCCCCCTCAGCTCCGCGGTCCGGTAGGCCTCCCCGTCATGAACGGAGAACCGAAGCGTCCCGCCCGTATCGACCGAGAGATCCCGCACAGTCTCGAAGCCCTCGGGGAGGGCGAGGCGCTCAAGCCAGGGCCGAGCGGTCCGGTCGGCGCTCCCGCCGGAATCCGGGGACCCGGATCCGCCCGTTCCGACGCGGGCCGGTTCCGTGCGGCCGGGGGACGGCGCCGGAAACCGCAGCACCGAGGTCTCCCCGTCCTCCCGGCGCAGGGCATAGACCCACCGGCCGTCCGGGGAGGCGCAGGGGGATGCCCAGGAAACGGACGGTCCGCCCGGGAAAAGGATCTCCTCCCGACCATCCCGCAGGAGGACCAGGGAGGCGGCTCCGAACTCCGCCCGGACCGCCAGGATGTCCATCCCCGCCCAGGCACCGTCCCGCAGGCCCCGCTGCGGCAGGACCCGGGACTTCCCGGTTTCCAGGTCCACGATACGGAGGACGAGGCGGGCCTCCCCGCCCTCCCCGGTCGAATGGGAGACCAGGAGCCTCAGCCCGTCGGAGGAGGCGGAAAGCCGGGTGATCGAGGCGTCCCCGGGCAGGGAGCCCGCGGGGCGGCCGGTCCGGGCGTCCAGGGCGAGGATTCTCCGGGCGGCGCCATCCGCCCGCCAGACGGTGTCCCCCGCGGCCGCGAGTGCCCCCAGGAGCCCGGGCGGGGTGTGCCGTTCCGGCTCCGTCGCCGGGGACGAGGGCGTCATCCGGCGCTCGAAATCCTCCCAGGCCTCGGACAGGGACAGGCCGTACACCTGCCGGAAGACCCCCCGGATGAAGAGGAAGTCCCCCAACCCCGGGAGGATCAGCCCCTCCCCCATGCGGCGCCAGAGCTCACGGTAGGATTCCTCGCCGTATTCCTCGAGGAGATACCGGGTGAACAGGGCCCCATAGGAGTACGGAACCCGGCCGTAGGGATACCGGTCCCAGGCCCCCGCGCTCTCCCAGAAGCTCTTGAATCGTCCCTCCCGGGCGTCCCGGCGGAGCTCGTCCGCGGTCAGGGGGTCCGCGGCCCGGCCGCGGCCGTCCATCCCTTCCGCGGCTATGGAAACTCCCTCCGCGAGGTTCGCCGGGGTGGTGAAGTACGAGATGCCCGCCGGGTCGCCGAACAGGACGACCGCCGCGTCCCAGAAGACGGGCCGTATCGTCAGGGAGACCGCGTGGGCCAGTTCGTGGCGGAAAAGTGCCCGGAGGTCGTCCGACTGGTACCCGAAGCCGTCGTTCGGATCCGTGGGCGCAAGGTTCAGGACGATGCGCCGGCGGGGCCACACGGAGAAATACCCGTTCGGGCCGTCCGCGTCGGGGCAGAGGATCACCGGAAACCGGAGGCGGGGTTTCGTGCCCAGGAAGCCCGCGATCTGGCGGTAGGCGTCGTCCGCGAAGGAAGCCAACCGCTCGGCCTGGAAGCGGGCATCCTCGGGGAAGGAGATGTCGAACCACTCGGTGCGGATCGTCCGGAGGGGGCGGTTCGGGGAGAACAGGGCCGCGGCCGCGGGGGCCGCGGTCATGGCCGCCAGCAGGAGGGCCAGGGCGGCACGCCGGACCAGGCGGGCCCTCATCGGCCCAGGGCCTTTTGGTACACCCGGTAGGTCTTGACCGGGCGCATCCCCAGCTTTTCCAGGGCGTTCCGGATCCGCAGGTTGTCCTCCAGGATGTAGTTGGCCTCCAGGCGCACGCCCTTGGGAGCGAGGGCTTCGAAGAGCCTCATGTACAGGAGGACGTCCAGGCCCCTGCCCTGCCAGGCCGGCAGGACGGCCAGGCCCCAGAGGCGGTAATCCCGGACCCTCCGCCGGGCGGACAGGAGGCGCAGGAACCCGAAGGGCAGGAGGTTGCCCCGCATCGCCTTGACCGGGACGTTCACGTCCGGGAAGCCCAGGCAGCAGGCGACGGGCTTGCCGGCGTCCTCCACGAACCACACGGCGTCGGGGTCCAGGAAGGGCCGGAGCTTTCGCACCACCGCAACCATCTCGTCCCGTTCCACGGGCACGTAGCCCCAGTTCTCCGCGACCCCCTGGTTCAGGATGCCCAGGATATGCTCCGCGTCCCTGTCCAGGGCACCCAGGTCGATGCGCCGGGTCGAGAGGCCCGGGAACCGGGAGGCGTGCAGGGCGGCGAACCGGGAGAACCTCTCCGGGATCCGGTAGCCCGCCCCCGAGTCCGCCTCGTAGGCAAGGAGGTCCTTTACGCCTCCGTAGCCCGCCGCCTCCGCCAGGGCGCCGTAGTACGGCGGGTTGTGGGGCGAGAGGAAGACCGGTGATCTCTCGAAGCCCCCGGTCACGAAGCCCCAGCATTCCGCGGAGGGGTGGATCGGCCCCCGGGAAACCTCCATGCCCCGCCCGGCCATCCAGGCCTCCGCGGCCGAATACAGCCCCCGCGCCGCCTCCTCATCGTCCCGGCACTCGAAGGCCCCGAAGAATCCGATCCGGGATCCGTAGTACGCGTTGAACCGGGGATCGACATAGGCGACGATCCGCCCGACAATCTCTCCTCTCCCTCGGCGGGCCAGGAAGAGCACGTGCTCCGACCGCGCCAGCACGGGGTTGCCCGAAGCCCGGTACTCCCCCGGCTCGGTCAGCCAGATCGGGGGAACCCATGCGGGGTCGTCCCGGTAGATCCCCCGAGGAAGGTTCAGGAAGCCGAGGTAGTCCCGCCGGTTCCGCACCCGGCTGACTACAAGCGAGGAGTCGTCCATGGAGATATTCTCCGGCACGGAAGGAGAATCCGCAAGCCGCGCGGGCCGCTTCCAGCTTCATCGAGTTCCCGGTCCGGCGCCGCGGCTCAGAATTTGCTATACTCCCCCCATGCTCATCGTCCCCTACGAGCCCGCCCGGGCGGAGATCCGGGTCGTAAACTCCCGCTTCATCGCCAGCCTGGAACCCGTCGCGTCCGCAGAGGCGGCCCGGGCTTTCATCGCCCGGATCCGGTCGGAGTTCCCGGACGCGACCCACCACGTCCCCGCCTACGTCCTGGGCGGGGGCAATACGGTCACGGAATACTGCTCCGACGACGGGGAACCTTCCGGAACCGCGGGCCGGCCCCTCCTGGCCGTGCTCAAGGGATCCGGCCTGGGGGATGCGGCGATCGTCGTGACCCGGTACTTCGGAGGGACCCTCCTGGGTACCGGAGGCCTGGTCAAGGCCTATTCCGAGGCGGGCAAGACCGTCCTGGCCCTCGCGCGGAGGGCTTCCCTGGTGGAGACGGGGAAGTTCGAGCTGGAACTGCCCTACAGACTCTTCGAACGGTTCCAGATCCTGGCCGAGGGACTCGGAGGGGCGATCGCGGAGCGGAGCTTCGGCGAGGGCGTACGCCTGGCCGTGGACCTGCCCCTGTCCGCCCGGTATGACTTCGAGGCGGCCCTGACCTCCTTAAGTTCCGGCACCGTCCGGGCACGCCTCGTATCCACGCGCCTCGCCCGGATCCCGGCCTGAGCGGGAGCGCCGCCGACCGCTTCGGCCGTGCGGCCGCGGAAGCCCATCTAGGCCCCGAACAGCTCGGCAAACTCCTGAGGGAAGGGGGCGAAGCCCGGCGGTATGCCCGGCACGCTCTTGAACTCGTCGCGCCGGTAGGCCTCGAACTCGTCCCGGACCCGGGCCGCGAAGGCCCGGTCCGAAAGGATGTCGACCGCCGAGAGGGCCATGGCCGAAGCCGCCCGGATCATCGTTTCGTCCCCGGCGTCAGAAGCCGCAGCCTTGGCGAACTCCGGTGTGTGCAGGACCAGGCCCTCCCCGATCCCGCAGTAGCCGTGGATGGCCGGGGCTTCCCAGCTGACGTCCGAAAAGTCCGTGGAAGTCCCGGGATACCGCTGACGTTCCAGGTCCCTGCGGGAATCCAGGGGGTTCTCCACCTTGGCCCCCAGGGAGCGGAGGTGCCCGTACAGGCTGGCCGTCAGATGCAGGTTCGGGATCGTACAGCGGTATTCGTCCAGGACCGTGACGCTCCCCCGGGCCCCGGTCATCCCCGATACCGCGTCCACGCAGGACCGGATCTGCCCGAACAGGGTCTCCATGTACGCGCTGTCGAAGGTCTTGAGGGTGAAGTGGGCCTTTGCGGACTCCGGCACGATTATGGCGCTGGGCCCCCCGCCGTCCGTGATCGTGAAGGCCAGGAGGACCGAGGGGGACCAGGTCCGTTTCAGGGCGTTCACGTTGGAGACGAACTGGAGCAGGGCTTCCAGGGCGTTGATCCCCTCTTCCGGCCGGGTGTAGTGGGCGGGCTTGCCCTTGTACTGTACGGTGAAATCCTTCAGGGGGAAATTGTAGCGCCACGCCGCGTCCGCCCCGCCCGCGGGATGGGTCATGAACACGGCGTCCATGTCCCGGAATAGGCCCGCCCGGCTCATGATCACCTTGCCGCCCTTGGATTCCTCGCTCATCGCCTCCTCGTCGGGGGTGCCGAAGAGGAAGACCGAGCCGCCCAGCTCCTGGGCCAGGGGCTTCAGGGCGAAGGCGGCGGCGCAGGACGCCGCGGCGATGAGATTGTGGCCGCAGGCGTGCCCCAGGCCGGGGAGGGCGTCGTACTCGCAAAGGAAGGCGACCTTGGGCCCCGGCTTCGGGGAGGAGTAGCGGGCCGTGAAGGCCGTGGGGAGCCCGGCGACGGGGGCCTCCACTTCGAAGCCGCGCTTCCGGGCCTCCTCCGCCAGGAAGGCAGAGGCCCAGCGCTCCTGGAGGCCCAGCTCTGGCCGGCCGTGGATGGAGCGGCTGATCCGCACGGCGTCCGGCCGGATGCGGTCGATCTCCTCGAGAACCCTCTGGTGATGGACTTTGGGCCGTGGCAGCATGAGGACGCTCCTTCCGCCGGATGCGCTCGGGGCTTCCGGCGCGGCAGGGTGGAATGAGCGAAGTATCCGTCCCCGGAGAAAGGGCTGTCAAGCCGGACCCGGTATCCGGCTCGCGGGCTCCCGGACGGCCGGCTTTGGTTCGCGTTCACAAGCTTCGTACCACTGTCCCGAGGTCCGGGAAAACCGCCCCGTACCGGATCTCCAGTATGTCCCGGGCCAGGTCGAAGACCGGGGATCGGGCCGCGGCGGCCACGGCGGAGTCCGAGGTGGCGGCGAAGCCTTCGGCTTGGCCGGCGGCGAAGCCGACGTCGAAATCCCGGACCGGCCCGTCCGCCGATGCGGCCAGCTCCACCCTCCCCGGAACACCCGTCCGGGCCAGAAGGTCCCGGAGCGCCGCCGCGTGAGCGCCGCTCCCGGACACCGGGGCGTCCAGGTAGAACTCCACCTCCGAGACGCCCAGTTCCCCCAAGCGGGCGACGACGGTCCCCGCGCATTCCAGGAACAGCTCCGGGTCCGGTATGCGGCCGTGGGCGCCCCCGGCATCCCGCACCAGGCCGTCGGTCCCGATGAACAGGGGATGCCCCCGGCGGTAGTTGAACAGTGTGAACAATATGTTGTACCCGTCCACCGCCAGTCGGGCTCCGGTGGGCAGGGCCCGGACGACCCGGGCCGCGATGGCCGCAGACAGGGCCTCCGGCAGGATTCCCCGGAAGAGGACCGTCCGGGCCTCCTTGTCCAGGGAGAACCTGTCCCCGACCAGCTTGATACTGGCCGCGGACGGGTAGCCCCGGTCCAGGAGCAGACGATAGTCCCGGGCGGCGTCCGGGAAGGGCGGGGAGAGGTGCATGGGACAAGTGTAAACCGTGGACGGTGGACGGTAAACAGTTGAAGAGGGCGCAAGAAAAAAGGCCCGCCCCGGGGATGGGGCATTGTCAGGATTAATTTCTGATAATAACCGGATCGTACGGATTTTTGCCGATATAATCAATATCTAAGAGAACATACAAGGGGTATACCTATGTCCGCGTCGTTTACGCGTTCGATTTCGGTGATCCTGGTACTCCTGACCGCTTCCGTCTTGTATGCCCAGGGAACTCAGCCCTCGACACCTGAAATGCCTACCGTCGAAGCGCCGGCCTCCACGGAAACCCCGATCGAACCGGAACAGACACCGAGTTCCGCCCCGAGGGCTGAGCTCAAGAATATTTTCCTGACCGGCCAGTTCGGAGGAGGTCCCATGGTCTCCTTCGGGGGCGGGTTCGGCTTCTTCGGGAACATCGTGCGACCGGAAATACTCATGGGGTACACGGAACAGCCCGCAGGCGGCGGCGAGGGCGACTTCTACGGCTTTTCGGCCCAGTTCAAGCTGAACGCCCGAATGTACCGGCTGCGCCTGGGTGATCGGGTGAGCGCATACCCCTCCCTCGGCACCGGCTTCACGTTCTTCCCCAACGCCTCCCAAGTCGTGTCCTCTGCGTTCTTAGCCCAGGAACTCGACCTGGATCACGTGATTGGTCAAACCATCGTCACCTTCTATTTCGAGGAATCCCTCTACTTCGTACAGACGGCGGAGGGCAATCTCCTCTTCCAGCTCGCCATCGGGCTCCGCCTCCAGCCCTTTAAAAAGGAATCCCTATGAACCGGACAGTTTCCCGTACCTTCCTGCTGGTCTCGGCCATCCTCGCAGTAATCCTGCTGGCCGCCTGCCCCAACAACCTGTTCTTCGGCCTGGAGGCCAAGCCCCTCGATACCGAAGGACCGGAGATCACGGTGATCAATCCGTCGGAGGGACAGAGCGTCTCCGGCGTCATGATCGTGATCGGAACCGCCAACGACAAGTACCGGGTATCCCGAATGACCCTCCAGGTAGGAGCCGCCTCCCCCGTCACCATGGATGGAACGAATACCTGGAACTACGTGCTGGATACCTCGACCTATCCGGAAGGACCCCTGGCCCTCACGATCCGGGGAGAGGACAATTTCGGAAACGAGACGGAGGTGGTGCGTACCATCGTGGTGGACCAGGATGTACCGTCCGTAACGTCGGATCTGGATCTGGCGACCTACGAAAACTACCTCCGGGGCGGATCCGCCCTGATCTACGGAACGGCAGCGGACAATATCGCCGTGACCGCCGTCCAGCTGAGCTTCAACGGCGGCCTGACCTGGATCGACGCGGACACTCTCGCCGCGAACGACGATCCGGGGACTGTGGACAGACTGGAATACGATTGGACGATCTCGCTGGATACCGGGGCCGCTCCCTTCTCCGGAGACGGATTCTATACCCCCCAGGTCCGGGTCCGGGACGACGCCGGACTCATCGGCTCCACGGCGACCCTGATCTTTGTCGATAACACCCCTCCTGCGATCGCATCGGTCCTATCCCCCGTCGCGGACACCACCATCGACGCGAGCGCCCAGTTGGACAACAACTACCTGGTCGTGCGGGGAACGGTGACGGACAACGTCATGGCCGCCAGCGTCCACCTGAAGGAAGTCCGGGTCACGGTGGGATCCCTTCCGACGGTAACGCAAGCAGGTGGAGACCTCGGCATCGCGAATCCCGTCTCCTTCTCCAGGTCCATCGATATAACCAGCATACGGAACGACGGCTCTGTCCCCGTGACGATCGTCGCGGCCGACAAGGCCGGCAACGAAACCACCTCCACGTTCTATATCGTCCTGGACGACGATCCGCCGAGCTTCGTGGGCGGACTTGCCCGGGATGAACTCTCGGGCGCCACCCACGACGGATCCCTGGACAACGACCCGGCGGCCCGGCGGAATTACTTCGGGACGGGCACCGCGGACAACGTTATATCCGGCCAGGTGACTCCTGTCTTGGGAATCGCCTCCATCCATCTGCGCCTGGTGAACGGCTCCGGTACGGACGTTCTAGGCAACGTCCTGGCGGACAACAACAATCTTGATCCCCTGGACGACGGGAAGCCGGACGGAGGCGGGCTATGGTCCCACCGGTTAAATGTCGCCGCTGTCGCGAACGGGACCTATACCCTCAAGGTCAGGGTTACGAACAGTCTCGGCGGATTCGCGGACATCCAGCGGACCGTGGTAGTGGACCGGACGGACCCTGCAGTATCGATCACGACGCCCATCGACGGACAGCTTGTGACGGGCAACGCGGTCTCCGTCTCCGGATACGCGGACGCCACGGGATCCCCGGTATACAGCGTGCGCATCCGCATCAACGACGGTACGACGGACACGACGGTGTACGAAACCGAATTGACCGCCGTGACCCCCGGCTTCGCGGGACTCGCCTCCATGTCCGGAGGATACTTCACCTATATCTGGAACACCGACGCCCCCTACGCCTACCCGATCGGGACCCATTCCCTGGAGGTGACGGCGATCGACATGGCGGGCAACACGGGCTCCGATGCGACCGCCCCCGTGAAGGATCCCGATTCCCCGAGCGTATCGGTTTCGCTGTACTCCCATCCGACGAATGCCCTCTACGCGGACCAGCCCATGACCAACGGCCGATGGATCAACGGCTCCGGCACGATCAAGGGCAGCGCCGCGGACGCCGAGGGGCTTGCCTCCGTGGAAATCTCCACCAACGGAGGGATCACCTTCTTCCCGGCGACGACGACCGTTCCCGATATCTCCGGAAATCCGGCAGCCCTGTCGTGGACCTACACGCTTCCCGGATTGGCCGCCGGAGCCCGGACGATCTACATCCGGGTCACGGACGCCGATACGGTGGGGGGAGCGGCCCAAAGCACCTACTACATGACCGTGAACGTGGACAACACGGATCCCTCGGTGGACCCCCTCGACCTCGATCTGGCGGATGGGTCCGGCACTTCCTACTACCATGGCTTGGTAAACGTCAACGGCTCGGCCTCCGACGCCGTAAGCGGCTTGGCGAGCGTATCTTTGTCCATCGCCGAAGCCTCCGGGGACGGCCCTGAATCCCTGACCGTCAGCGG
>JBFZER010000330.1:0-9872 GCA_041306765.1 Spirochaetota bacterium
CGTGTGCTCTTCCGATCTCCCTACGCCTCCATGAACCCCCGGTTCAAGATCCGGGACGTCCTGGAAGAACCCCTGGAGATACACAGGATCACGGCCGCCCGCGCCGAGCGGGAGACCAGGATCGTGCGCGCCTTGACCGAGGTCAAGCTGACCCCGCCCGAGGATTTCATGGGGCGCTTCCCCCACATGCTCTCCGGCGGCCAGCGACAGCGGGTGGCCACCGCCCGCACCCTGATCCTGAATCCCGCCATGCTGGTGGCGGACGAGCCGGTCTCCATGATCGACCTGTCCACCCGGGCGGAGATCCTGCACATGATGAAGGACGTCCAGCGGGACCTGGGGCTGACGTACCTGTACATCACCCACGACCTCTCGACGGCGCGGTACTTCACGGACCGGATCGCGGTCATGTACCTGGGACGCATCGTGGAGATGGGCAGGGCGGACGACGTCATCGACCATCCCGCCCACCCCTACACCCGCGCCCTCATCGAAGCCGTGCCGGAACCCTCCACGGGCAAGGTGGACGTGATCAAGGAGCTGCCGATCTCCGGGGAGATCCCCTCCCCCTCCGCGATTCCTCCGGGCTGCCGCTTCCATACCCGGTGCCCCTTCTCCAAGCCCGAGTGCTGGGAACAGGCCGAGCCCGAGCTGGCGGACCTGGGCGGCGGCCATTATCATGCATGCAGACGTTGGAAGGAGATAGGCTGATTTTTCGACAGATCCAACAAGACGTACAAGATGAAACGTAGATGAACAAGATGGACATCCGGATTGGGATTTGCAGGCAAATGCCGGGCTCTCCCTCTTAATGATCTTGTTAATCTTGCGACATCTTGTTCATCTTGTTGGAAATATCAAATGAACTCGACTTCTTGATCAATTTTTCGGCGGGTCGCGGAGGGAGAAGGCCAGCACCAGCATCCCGTAGGTTACGGCCACGAAGAAGCTGAAGGTCAGGGAAAACAGGACCGCCTTGGGATCCGCCAGGGCCGACAAGGTTCCCCTGACCGCCCTGACCGGGGTCAGTACCGCGTCCCAGGAGTTCAGGCGGACAAAGCGCCCCAGGTAGACCCCGAATCCCGCCAGCACCACGGCGGCCGCCAGGAACGCCCTCTCGATGCCCCGGCCCCAGACGGAGTCGAGGATCCGGCCTTCCACCCACATGGACAGCAGTCCCAGGAAATGACCCACGAAGGCGAAGGCTCCGCTCATGACGATGTCGTACCAGAGCACCCCCCGCGCCCCCAGCCACTGGAGGGTATCGGAGCGTATCCAGGTCTTTTCCGCGATGTGGATGAAATCCGTGAAGAGGTAGGGCGCGTTCGGGAAGAAGAGAAGCCATGCGGCGGCGCAGACCGAGACGAGGGCGGTTCGCCAGGGCCCGGCGGCCAGGGTCCGCATCAAGGTGACCTGCACCGCGGC
Organism: Spirochaetota bacterium; assembly: GCA_041306765.1. GTDB lineage: Bacteria > Spirochaetota > Spirochaetia > Treponematales > UBA12059 > JAAYUR01. The sequence goes on from JBFZER010000330.1 coordinate 1,426, forward strand.
GACGGCCAGGGGCACGCAGGCCAGGAGCAGGTTCATCCCCAGGAACGTATAGAACGGATTCCCCAGAAGGGCTACGCGGACCGCCAGCAGGGAGAGGCAGCCCGTCAAGGCCAGGGCGGCCAGGGCCACCATGGACAGGACGGCGCGGAAGGAGGGGATGACGGCCGCCGGAACGAGCCGTACCCGGCTGTCTACGTCGTTTCGCCCGATCAAGCCGTCCCCCTTCCCCCCCCCGGGGTTCACAGGTCCAGCGCCTTGGCCTTGATCTTGCCCAGGGCCCGGGCCGTGAATTCCGGAACCCCGAGGGCTCCCAACTGGGTGCCGTCCCGGAGGCGGACGGCCACCGCCCCCTCTTCTTCCTCCTTGGCCCCCACCACCAGGATGTAGGGGACCTTGGCGTTCTGGGCGTTCCGTATCTTGGCGTTCATCCGGTCGTCCGAAAGGTCGGCCCGGGCACGGAGCCCCTCGGCCGCGAGCCCGGCCGCGACCTTCTTCGCGTACCCGTCGAAGGCGGGTGCCACGGGCACCACCACGGCCTGTTCCGGAGCCAGCCAGATGGGGAAGGCCCCGGCGGTGTGCTCGAGATAGACGCCGAAGAACCGCTCGATGGATCCCAGGAGGGCGCGGTGCACCATGTAGGGCCGCTTGCGCTGGCCGTCGGTGTCGACGTAGGTCATGTCGAAGCGCTCGGGCTCGTTGAAGTCGAACTGGATGGTGGTCAACTGCCACTCCCGGCCGATGGCGTCCTTGACCTTGAGGTCGATCTTGGGGCCGTAGAAGGCTCCGCCTCCCTCGTCCATCTCGTAGGCCAAGCCTTCCTTGTCCACCGCCTTGCGCAGGGATTCCAGGGCCTGGGCCCAGCGCGCGTCGTCTCCGACCGCGCCCTCCTTGGGCTTGGTGGCCAGGTAGGCCTTGATGTCCTTGAACCCCAGGGTCTTGTGCATGTACAGGGAAAACCGGAGGACCTCGACAATCTCGTCCTCGATCTGCTCGGGGGTGCAGATGATGTGCGCGTCGTCCTGGGTGAAGCCCCGGACACGCATGAGGCCGTGGAGGGTGCCCGACCGCTCGTAGCGGTACACGGTCCCGAGTTCCGCCCAGCGCAGGGGCAGGTCCCGGTAGGAATGGCCCCCGTTCTTGTAGATCATGATATGGAAGGGGCAGTTCATCGGCTTCAGGTAGTAGTCGTCCTCGTCGATCTTCATGGACGAATACATCCCCGCCTTGTAGAAGCCCAGGTGGCCCGAGGTCTCCCAGAGCCAGCTCTTTCCGATGTGGGGGGTGAAGAGGATCTCGTAACCGTTCTTGTAGTGCTCTTCCCGCCACCAGTTCTCCAGGGCCACCCGGAACCGGCCTCCCTTGGGGTGCCAATAGATCAGCCCGGGGCCCGCCTCGTCGTGGGTGGAGAACAGGTCGAGCTCCTTGCCCAGGCGGCGGTTGTCGCGCTTCTCCGCCTCCTCCAGCATCTTGAGGTGGGCCTCCAGGTCGACCTTCGATCCGAAGGCGAAGGCGTAGATCCGGGTGAGCATGGGGCGTTTCTCGTCCCCCCGCCAGTAGGCCCCCGCGATGGAGCGGAGCTTGAAGGCGTCGGGCCGGAGGTCCCGGGTGGAGTCCACGTGGGGGCCCCGGCAGAGGTCCCGGAAGGAGCCCTGCTCGTAGACCGAGATGGTTCCGTCCTCCAAACCCTCGATCAGCTCCAGCTTGAAGGGCTCGTCGGAGAACAGGCTCTTAGCCTCCTCCTTGCTCACTTCCTTCCGGACGAAGGAAGCCCCCCCGGCGATGATGCGCCGCATCTCCTTCTCGATGGCCGGCAGGTCGTCCGGCTGGAGCGGCTCGGGGAACTGGAAATCGTAATAGAATCCGTCCTCGATGGCGGGCCCGATTCCAACCTTGGTTCCGGGATGGAGCTTGACGACGGCTTCGGCCATGACGTGGGAAAGGGAGTGGCGGACGGTCTGGACGGGATGGGACATACGGTACTCCTCGGGCGGGAAGGCGTCTCGGGCGCGTCCTGGCGCCTCCGGGATTCCTTCCCGGCGTTCTGGCGTAAGGACGAATCCCCGAAAGGCCCTCGAAGAAGGCCCCCGCCCCCGGCGACGCCGGGCGCGGTCTCGCGAATCCGCGGTACCACCTTACTTCGGACGCCGCCCGGGGCGGAATCCGCGCTCGAAGCGCTGTGACGGGCGCCCCCGGTCCCCATTACCGGCCCGGGGGCGTCCCCTATGCGGATCGCATACAGGATATCCTCGCGGCGTTCACGGGAGCGGCTCCGGAGTGGTGTTCGGCGGGATCGCGACGGGCCCCTCACAGCCTCGGGGCGCCCTCTCTCGGGACGCGGTCTTCCGCCTACTCGTCTCCATCAAAGCCTGTGGGGTAAATATGGCGATTGGACGGGTGATTGGTCAAGTCGGTGGACAGTGGACGGTAAACGGAAAGGGTTACCGTACGCGGCGGCCTTGCACGCTTAAGCGAATACGGCCTCCGCAATCCTTGCGTCACTTCCGTCCACTGTCCACTGTCCACTGTCCACCGTCCACCTACTTCGCCACCACGATCCCCCCCACCACCAGGACCATGCTGAGCGCCTGGGCGGCGCCGGGGGCCTCCCCCAGGAAGGCCCAGGCCAGAAGGCCGCTCCAGATCGGCAGGGTGTAGTAAACCAGCCCGGCCTTGGAGGTCCCGATCTTCTCGATCGCCTGGTTCCAGGACAGGAAAGCCGCCAGGGAGGCGAAGACGCCGGTGTACAGGACGGCTCCGGCGGTTCCCGCGTCCAGAACCAGGGGCGGCAGAAAGGCTCGCTCCCTGGCGAACAAGGGGGCCAGGAGGACCGTGCCGATCGCGAACGTGGAAAACTGCAGGGTGGAAAGGCTCAATCCCGCGGGCCTCCGCTTCAGAAGCAGGGTGTAGACCGCAAAGATCAGGGCGGCCATCAGCATCAGCAGGTCCCCCGGAGCCAACTCGAGGGTCCGCAGGGTCTCGAGCCTGCCCTTGGTGATCAGGACCGCCACCCCCGCCAGCACGACCAGGATGCCGGCGATGCGGCGAAGGGGCATCCTCTCACCGAGGAAGATGCGGGACAGGATGAGGACGAAGATCGGGAATACCAGGGAGATCAGCGAAAGGTTCAGGGCCGTGGTCGTCCGGCCGGCGTAGTAGATCAGGGTGTTGAACAGGCTCACCCCGAGCAGGGCCGTGGCCGTCAGGTAGGGAAGAGCGCGGCCCAGCTCCCGCCTCTCCCGGAAAACCCCCTTCGCGGCGAAGGGCAGGAAGACCAGGGTCGCGGTAGCCCAGCGCAGGAACGCCATGCTTACGGGCGGTACGGTCTCCCGAAGGGCCCGGGCGATGAAATGGTTCCCCGACCAGAGGGCCGTGGCCGCCAGGGCGAACAGGTACCCGGCCGCCCGATCCTTTACCGTTTCCGTCATGTTCCGCCCCCCGTCGGCATCCTACCGGAACCCGCCGCACCCTGCAAGGCCTTCCCGATCCATTCGTGCGATCCCGGGGCTCCGGATGCCTTTCGCCGGCCCGTTTCCCGGCGCGGCTTGTTTTTTTCCCCCCCGGTGGGTATGTTAGTAATCCGAAGATATATATGGAAGAGTCGACAGAGGGCGAAGTACTTGTCCGGGAGGACGAGGAGATCCAGGAGCCCGAGGAATTCCGGGTGATCCTGCTGAACGACGACTACACCACCATGGAATTCGTCGTAGCGGTGATCATGACGGTGTTCCACAAGGGCTTGGCGGAGGCAACGCGGATCATGATGGACGTGCACAAGAAGGGCCGGGGCATCGTGGGCGTCTATCCCTTCGATATCGCGAGCACCAAGGTGGATCAGGTCCACCGTCTTGCCCAGGACAACGGATACCCCCTCAAGTGCACTATGGAGAAGGCGTAAGGGACCATGAAAGTCAACCAGGAAGTCCAGGCCATTTTCAACGCGGCCTATAACGAAGCGAAGCTCCGGAGCCACGAATACCTCACGCCGGAGCATATCCTCTATGCGGCGCTCTCGTTCGAGCAGATCCGGACCATCCTCGAGTCCTGCGAAGCGGACGTGGATCATATCAAGCAGGGCATGGAATCCTACTTCGAGCAGAAGATCCCGGTGGTCAAGAACCAGGAGCCCATCCAGACCGCAGGGTTCCAGAGCGTGATAGAGCGCGCCGTCCTCCAGTCCCAGTCCGCGGGAAAGGACGAGGTCCGGGTGGCGGACGTCCTTGTATCCCTGTACGACGAGGAGCGCAACTACTCCGCGTACTATCTGCGGAAGGCGGGGATCAAGCGTCTCCAGCTTCTGGACACCATCTCCCACGGCCTGGACGAGGAATCCCTGGGCGAATACCCGCCGGATGCCGAGGCCAAGGACGCGGAGGATACCGAGGGCGAGGCTTCCGCCGCGCCGGATCCGGAGGAGGACGAGGAGGACGCCGAGCGGGTTCAGACCCGGCGGGGAACCGCCCGGCCCGGCGCCCTGGAGCGTTTCACCTCGGACCTGACCAAGCTTGCCCGGGAGGGTCGGCTGGAGCCCGTGATAGGGCGGGAATCCGAGATCGAGCGCACCGTCCAGGTGCTGTGCCGCCGCCTCAAGAACAATCCCATCCACGTGGGCGACGCGGGGGTCGGCAAGACCGCCGTCACCGAGGGCCTGGCCCAGCGGATCGTGGAGGGCAAGGTGCCTCCCCGGCTCAAGGACTACACGATCCATTCCCTGGACATGGGGTCCCTCCTGGCGGGCACCAAGTTCCGGGGCGATTTCGAGGAACGGGTCAAGCGGGTCGTGGACGAACTCCTCAAGAAGGACCGGGTCATCCTGTTCATCGACGAGATCCACACCATCGTCGGCGCAGGCTCCGTGTCCGGGGGCTCCATGGACGCTTCCAACCTCCTGAAGCCCGCCCTGACCAGCGGCCGGCTCCGCTGCATCGGGAGCACCACCTACGAGGAATACAACAAGTTCTTCGAAAAGGACCGCGCCCTGTCCCGGCGCTTCCAGAAGATCGACATCCTGGAACCCTCCCTGTCGGAGACTTCCGAGATCCTCAAGGGCCTCCGGTCCAAGTACGAGGAGTACCACAAGGTCCGATATTCCGACGAGGCCCTGGACCTGGCGGTCCGCCTTTCCGCCCAGTACGTCACGGAGCGCAGGCTTCCGGACAAGGCCATCGACGTGATGGACGAGGCCGGCGCCTGGGCTCGGATCAGCTCCTTCAAGAAATCCGGCGGCGTCGAGGCGGAGGAGGACGTCCTGGACATCGGTGCCCGGGATATCGAGACCGTGGTGGCCAAGATCGCCCGAATCCCGGAGAAGACCGTCTCGGGCTCCGAGAAGGAAAAGCTCGCGGGGCTGGAGGACGACCTCAGGAAGGTGGTCTTCGGCCAGGACGCCGCCGTGGAAGCGGTGGCCAAGGCGGTCAAGCGCAGCCGCGCGGGGTTCCGGCATCCCGACAAGCCCGTGGCCAACTTCCTCTTCGTGGGTCCCACGGGGGTGGGCAAGACGGAGCTAGCCCGGCGCCTTGCCGAGCGCCTCGGCGTCTCCTTGCACCGCTTCGACATGAGCGAGTACCAGGAAAAGCACACGGTCTCCCGGCTCATCGGCTCCCCCCCCGGCTATGTCGGCTACGAGGAGGGCGGCCTGCTCACGGATGCCATCCGGAAGACCCCCCACGCGGTGGTCCTCCTGGACGAGATCGAGAAGGCCCACCCGGACGTGTACAACATCCTGCTTTCGATCATGGACTACGCCACCCTCACGGACAACCAGGGACGCAAGGCGGACTTCCGAAACGTGGTCCTCATCATGACCAGCAACGCCGGTGCCCGGGAGATCGGCAAGGCGATGATCGGGTTCGGGGAACGGGCCGTCACGGACTCCGCACTGGACGACGCGGTCCAGAAAGCCTTCACGCCGGAGTTCCGCAACCGCCTGGACGCCGTGGTCCGCTTCGGGCACCTGCCCATGGAGATCATCGAACGGATCGTGGTGAAGGCCGTGGACGATTTCCGGGTCCAGTTGGCGGAGAAGAAAGTCGAGCTGGAGATGACGGAAGCCTGCGTGAAGCTCCTGGCGGAAAAGGGCTACTCCAAGGAGTTCGGAGCCCGGAACGTGGGCCGCCTGGTGGAGGACAAGGTGAAGACCTGGTTCGTGGACGAGGTCCTGTTCGGACGCCTCGAGAAGGGCGGAAAGGTCCGGGCGGACGCCGTGGACGGGGAAGTCGTCCTGCGGGCCCTCTGAGCCGCCTCCATCCCGAGCCCATCCAGGAACCCCGCATGATAGGATACCGACGGGACAAGCTGCGGGAGGGACCGCTCCTCCGGGCGATGGACGCCCCCGGCTTGGCTGCCGTCTTCTTCTTCATCGCCTCCTCCGCTGTCGTCCCGGACACCGGTACGATCTCTCTCGGGTCCCGGGCCTTCCCCCGGGGTTACGCCGTGGCCGCGGGCTTCCTGGCCGCCCTGGGCCTCATCCTGTTGCTGGCCGCGGTCGAGCGGAGGTACGGCGGACGGGTCTTGAGCTTCCTCCGCACCCTGTATCCCCTGCTTCTCATCACCCCCTTCTTCCTGGAGAGCATCCTCCTTTCCGCCCAGGTCTTCGGGGGCCGTTCCCATGACGCCTTCTTCCGGGCCCTGGACGAGGCCATCTTCGGCTTCGAGCCCTACCTGGAATTCTACAAGTCCTTCGAGTCCTTCCCGCGTTTCAACGAGCTCATGTTCGGGTCCTATTTCATGTACTACGTGATGATCGCGACGGTGCTCTGGATACCCTGGATCCGGGGAGACCGGGAGGAAACCGAGCGGGCCGTGTTCGTCTACTTCATGATCCAGCTGACCGTGGCGGTCTGGTACGTCTTCTTCCGGGTCCAGGGTCCCAAGTACTGGATCCCGGAGCTCCGGAACCACTGGTACGGCAACTTCGCCGGATTCTTCTTCGTGCCCTTCTTCCAGCGGGGGTTCGAGACCGTAACCCTCTCGGGGGCCGCCTTCCCCTCCTCCCACGTCCTGTTCTCCACCCTCTGCGTGCTCTTCGCCTGGCGCTGGGACAAGCGGTTCCTGGCCTTCTACCTGCCCATGCTGGCCCTGGTGCTCCTGGCCACCATCTACATATTCGCCCACTACGCCGTGGACGGACTCGCTGCCCTGGTCCTGGCCCCCCTTCTGTACCTGGCGTACTCCCGGATGTACGGACCCTTCCGTGCCCTGCTGGATCCGGCGCCGTCGTCGAATCCGGGTCGACGGCACGCGGCCAGACGAGCATGAGGCCCGGGGACGGGGAGGCCTCCGGATTCCCGTACCTTCCCGAGGACGAGAGGATCGAATTCCCGCCCCCCCGGAGCGCCGACCCCCGGGGGATCCTGTGCGTCGGCGGGAACCTGTCCCCCGGCGTCCTTCTATCCGCCTATTCCCAGGGGGTCTTCCCGTGGTTCTCCGAAGGGGATCCCATCCTCTGGTGGAGCCCGGATCCCCGATTCGTGCTCTTTCCGGAAGAGATCCGGGTCTCCGAATCCATGAGGAAGGTCCTCCGAAGGGGCGAATACGAGCTGTCCCTGGACTCGGACTTCCGGGGCGTGATCGAGGCCTGCGCCTGGGCGCCCCGCCCCGGACAGGACGGCACCTGGATCACCCGGGACATGATCGAAGCCTACGTTTCCTTGCACGAGCTCGGGTACGCCCATTCCGTGGAGGCCCGGAAGGGCGGCGTGCTGACGGGCGGACTCTACGGCGTCAGCCTGGGACGACTGTTCTGCGGGGAATCCATGTTCTCCCGGGCTGCCAACGCGTCCAAGGCCGCCCTCATCGCCCTGGCCTGGCGCCTTTCCGACGAGGGTTTCCCGGTGATCGACAGCCAGGTCCGGACCGAGCATGTGACCTCGATGGGAGGCAGGGAGATACCCCGGACCCGCTACCTCGCCCTGGTCCGCAGGGCCCTGGAGTTCCCGGGACTCCGGGGATCCTGGAGCGATCTCCTGCCGGGCTTCCCGGATTCCCGGCTCTGGCGCTCCGTCCTCCGCCGAGGCTAGACGGACACCGGGTCTCCCGGAAGGCGCAGGCCTAACCGACCCTCCGCCGGCCCGGCAAAGACAGGCGGGCCCGGTTCTGATATACTCATCCCATTCCGATCCCGGCCCCGCCGAATTCCGAGGTCCGACCACGTGAGAATCCTGTTCATACGCCTGCCCGCCCCCGATCCCTCCCGCCAGACCCTCCGGGAGGCGGTCCCCCTGGCGGCCGCCCGGGCGGCCGCCCTGGCGGAGGCCCGGGGCCTCCTGTCCCGGGAAGACTGGTCCTTCCTGGATCGCAACGTATCCGATTACGGCGGCGACGCCGCGGTGGTAGCCGCCGCCGCGGAAACCGGAGCCGCGGCCGTCCTGTTCGAGCTGGAACCCCACAACCTGGACAGGAGCGCCTGGATTGCCAAACGCCTGCGGGCCCGGTCTCCCCGGGTGATCCTG
>JBFZER010000331.1:0-2880 GCA_041306765.1 Spirochaetota bacterium
AATGCCGAAAATCCGCTGGCCGCTGACATTCTGAAGCGGGGAGTCACGAAGCAGGCGCTGGTCGATCTCTGGATCGGCGGGCAGCCTTCGACATGGGGCCGCACCGCCGACCGGCGGGCCGGCGATGCCGTTCGCGTCTATACCCGCTCCGATGCCTGCGGTGCCGCCGAGACCTGGGCCGCATACCTGGGAAACCGGAAGCAGGAGGATCTCAAAGGTGTCGCTGTCTATGGCGATCCCGGATTGACGGAGGCGGTGAGAAAAGATGTCCGGGGCATCGGCTACAACAACCTGAACTACGCCTTTGCCGCCAGAACGGGCATGCCCGTGGACGGGATCTCGGTGATCTCCATCGACATCAACGGGAACGGCAGGATTGACCCGGAGGAGGACATCGGGTCGAAGCGGAAGGCCATCGGGGCCATCCGGTCCGGCGTGTATCCTTCTCCCCCGGCAAGGAATCTGTACCTGGTCGTGAAGGGCTCCTTCGGCGGACCCGCCCGGGAATTCATCCGGTGGATTCTCACGGACGGCCAGCAGTTTGTCGACGAGGCGGGATACATCGGCCTTGCTGAGCAGCAGATCCGGGATGCCCTGTCGAGGACCGGTCCGTAGAGAGCCCCGTCATGGCAGTCCTGGAGAAAAGAAAGCGCAGAGACGCCTTTGCTCTCCACTCCTTCCGGGGCGTTCTGTACCTGGTCAACGCCATGGCTGTCGTCCTGGTTGTGGTTCTTCTTGTGAAGGCCAAACCGCTCCTGTTTGCCGTCCCGTTGGCCGAACTGGTCGGGTCTTCCTCCTGGCACCCCCTGCAGGGCCGGTTCGGGTTCCTTCCCTTCATCGCCGGTTCCGTGGGCGTAACGGCGATCGCCATGGTGCTGGCACTTCCGGTCTGCCTTCTCAGCGCCGTGTACATTGCCGAGTATGCGTCCAGACGCGTCCGGGAGACGGCAAGGTTCCTGATCGACCTGATGGCGGGAATCCCCTCCGTGATTTACGGGCTTTTCGGGGTCATCCTGGTCGTGCCCCTCGTCCGTGCCCTGGGGAGCGTATGGGGTGTCGAAACGACGGGCTACAGCCTGCTGGCGGGGGGGATCATCCTGGCGATCATGGTGATGCCGCTGATCATTTCGGTTTCGGCCGAGGTCCTCCTGAACATACCGCGCGAGGCGCGGGAGAGCGCCCTGGCCCTCGGCGCGACCCAGTGGGAGACGGTGCAGCACGTCATCCTGAAGCTCGCCCGGCGGGGGATTCTCGCGGCCGTGGTTCTCGGTTTTGCCCGTGCCTTCGGCGAGACCATGGCCGTGATGATGGTTGCCGGCAACGTGGCGAGCATTCCCTCCTCCATTTTCGACCCCGCCTATCCGTTGCCGGCGCTGATCGCCAACAACTATGGAGAGATGATGTCCATCCCGCTGTACGATTCCGCCCTTCTCCTGGCGGCGCTGATCCTGATGGTGGTCGTCGGGGCCGGGAGCCTGGCGGCCCATTTGACGCTGGTCCGGTCCTATGGAAGGACCTCGTGACATGAACCGTCGCCGGAGGAAGGAGAAGATCGCCCTGCTCCTGATGCGGCTGTCACTGGCCCTCGTCCTGCTGTCCCTGTCCGCCATCGTCCTGATGATCCTGGTCCGTGGTTTCCCGTCCCTCAGCCTCTCCATGCTGTTCGAAACGCCGCGGGGAGGGTACTACCTCGGGAAAGAGGGAGGCATTGCCAATGCGATCGTCGGCTCCCTCTGTCTCGGGTTCGGGGCTTCCATCATCGCTCTCTGCGTGAGCATCCCCGCCGCCATCGCGCTGCAGAAGGAGTATTCGAGCCGCCGGGTTGCCGGGATATCCAGGATCGTTCTCGACATCCTCTGGGGGACGCCGTCCATCGTCTACGGGGCTTTCGCCTTCGTCGTCATGGTCTATTTCGGGCTCCGGGCCTCCCTCCTCGGGGGGATCCTGACCCTGGCCTTTCTGATGCTCCCTGTCATGGTCCGCTCCATGGAGGAGGTCATTCGCATGATCCCCAAGGGTCTCCGGGAGATGGCCTACTCCCTGGGAGCGACGCGCCTGGAAACGACGCTCTCCATCCTGCTCCGCCAGGCCCTTCCCGGGATCATCACGGCGATTCTCCTGGCTTTCGGGCGGGCCATCGGGGATGCGGCATCCATCCTTTTCACGGCGGGATACACCGACTACATGCCGGGTTCGCTCCTGGATCCGGTCGCCTCGCTGCCGCTGGCCATCTTCTTCCAGATCGGCACCCCCTTTCCGGAGGTCCAGGAGCGGGCCTATGCAGCTGCGCTCATCCTCTTCGTCATGGTTCTGGCGGTCAACCTGGCGGCCCGCTTCCTGGGGGCCCGTCTGTCCAGGAACATCATCCGGTAATATCGCCATGTCGCACATCCACATCCGAAACCTGTCCGTCTCCTACGGGAAATTCCCCGTCCTCCGCAACGTCACCCTGGAAATCCCGGACGCCCAGATTGTCGCCATCATCGGTCCCTCGGGTTGCGGGAAGACCACCCTGCTCAAGAGCATGAACCGCCTCCTCGATCTCCAGGAGGACGTGCTGGTGGAAGGTGAGGTCCTGATCGACGGCCTGAACATTTACGGGAACGGGGCTGACGTGCTGGCCCTGAGGAAGAAAGTGGGGTTCCTTTCCCAACGGCCCTACCCGCTTCCCATGTCCATTTACGACAACATCGCCTTCGGCATGAGGATCCACGGGCTGAACGGACGTCGTGCAACGGGCAGCATGGAGGCGCGTCCGGAACCCGGCCACCCGGAGACGGGAGCGGGTGCACCGGGAAGCCCGGGCCGCCGGGGTGGGATGGACGGCCTGGTCGAGTTCTACCTGCAACAGGCCGGCCTCTGGGATGAAGTGAAGGACCG